>CAYUES010000017.1:1213-19387 GCA_964443885.1 uncultured Pseudomonadales bacterium | reverse complement strand
GCTGTACCGCGTACAAAACTAGGCTCAATCTGGCGTTTTGAAACCAGTATCCTGGAAAATACCGCGGGTCTATACATGACGGCAAGTACTTTTGCCACCCAAAAGGCTGCTCTTACAGTCGATAATGGTGACGTACTTGGCATCATAGAGCTCTCCAACGGCGTCACAATTTACATGCTGAATGCAACAAAAACTAGTATCGGTACCCTTGACGGCGTGCTCGGACTCGGTGCACCAGGCGACAAAAAGCCACTTTCTTTATATTCTTTTAGAGAGGCACTGGCTCGAAAAGCGCGCGACCTGACAACAGCTCCAACCGAACCACAGGTTAATGAACTAGATGATGACGAGTTATGGGCTGAACTGCTAAAGGAGTCAGGTATCGACTTCTCACCACTTGATCGTCCTACTCCCACTCCTGGCTCTCCTCGTAGACCACCACCGCCTATTCTAGATTTTGAGAGAATTAACAGGGAAGATGGTTGCTACGATCCTCTTGATACCGCGCACGCGATCGATTTGATGAAGCGATACTACATGACTCACTTTAATGAGATGTTTGGCGGTAGTGATGCGGATGTCGAGGCTGTTTTTAAAGATCACCTCTATGTAGAGGATCGATACGATAGTAGCTTGCCACATCGGTCGGCAGAGGCTTTTTCTTCTGGAATAATTTTACTATTTCTCTCTGAGCTATCGGTCGATCCCCAGCAACCTGCTTCGTCAGAAAAGTTGCACTACCTAGGGTCTGTACAGTATGTCTGTAGTGATACAGATCAAGCTGATCAACCTACTAGCGCTGATTACTGGGAGTATGTAGATAATCTATCTCGATTAGAATTAATTCTGTATGATATAGATCCCGAAACAGCAGTAGAACGATACTTGAAAGAAGTAAGAAGACGATACAAATATGGGTATCAACAGTAGCTCGCGGCGCTAACTCCAGTACTCCGGCCAGTCTTTCATAAAACTTTGCCGTCGTTCACCTTTGAGGTGGGGGATAAATGGTCGGAACGCATCGAGTTTATCTCGATTGTACCGAAACGCCTGGAGCAGTTTATTGACATAGTGCTGTAAATCTTCGGCAGCCGCAATGTTTTCAATGTAAAAGTATTTTTTATTAATCCGTTCACTATCATCACTGGCGGCCCCTGAGCTGGTTGCGCTCGAGCGAGCCGTAAACGTGGCTAAACTAAACGCTGCTTGCACAAACCCCTTCGTGTACGAACCAGTATCGACTATCATTTCAAGGGGAAGAGAAAGCATGTGCCGATTAAATGGCGTTGTATAAATAATTTTTGCCATGCGCTGTGTCGTCACAATCGCTAGGCTTTTTTTCCACATCGCAGTTACCCACCACCAGCCAATTCCTGCGAAAACAATCGCTACAATCATGCTCATCATCTGCAGCACCACGACTGGGCCTTCATCTAGTAAAATGCCCTGCAAAACACTTCCTAACATCATTCCTAGCAGCCCCAAGATGGCGGCCGTTACTAAGACGCCAAGCAGGCGAACCCACAGCATCACTTTGTTTTCACGCGTTACATACAGCAGCTGCTCGTTGCTAGACTGCCCAGGAAAACGGTATTTATATGGGAACTCAAAGTGAGATGTTTCAAAAATACTTGCCATATTGGTACTATATCATGAGCATAAGAATCACAATATTATTGATCTCACCACACTAGCTCTAATTCACTCAAATCTGGCAGACAGAGATACACAGGATCAAGAATCAATGCTATAATTTTTCTGCATGCTAGATACGCAAAAACTCCTCTATATTCTACCCGAAGTCGCCTACATTGCTGAAGGCTTACCAGGGAAGAAACCACATAGTTTTTCAATTCATTCATTTACCCAAATTAATGGCAGTTTTCTTGACGAGAATTCATTTATTGCTGCCAATATTCAAAAACTGTTTAGCAAGCTGGAACCAAGCGAGAAATATCATATTATTCTTCCTGACTTCCTTTTTACGAGCACTATCGTTAGCATCAAGGAAAAATCTGACACCCAAATTAAGGAACAGCTCCAATCAAATACATTTCCTCAAATTGGTATTACAAAAGACACCCATCTCATTGATTCAGCTGTCTTAAACGAAATTCGCGGCACTTCTCGTGTCCAACTTTCAGCAATTGAGAAAGAACTTTTAGCACCACTGCGCGTGGCTGTTCAAGATCATGCGGTTACTGTGGCTGGTATTTCATCACTTAGTTGGGTAATTAAGTCTTTGATCTCACTAGAACCTTCGATCAGCGTCCTTCAAATGGGTAGTCATTTATATGTCTGTGAACACTATATTGGTATCGACCAAGCCTCTTATGCACCGGCTGACGATGTCGCTAGTATTGCTGAAACTATCCGCACTTTAAAAGGTTCTGAGCCAAGTATTCAAACTGTCTACCTCCTGAGTAATCCATTAGTTGAAGAAAAACTCAAAGAACAACTCAATAAAACCTTACCAATTCAACAAATGGCTGGCACTGCCGACGAAGAGGAGCGAATGCCTGCTTCAGTCAAAGAAGTCATCGAGTATTCTTTCAAAACTCTTTCTATTCCAGACTATCCAGTACCAATTTTTGTACTTACTAAACCAACAGCAGATGAAGTTGCTAGTTTCGGCGCAGCAGCCACAACTGCAGCCAGTGTTGGAGAGAAAGAGGATGAAGAAGTAGAAGAAACGGAGTTACCAAAACCTAGTACTCCAGATAAAAAGATCACTGATGAAGCAGAGGATGCTACACCCGCTACTGCTAGTATTTTGCCTACAGCGACTACCGCAGCTGCCTCGATGGCCATTGCGCCAAGTGCAGCAGCAGCTATTCCGTTGCCACTCGCAACTAACATGCCAAACCCTGTCGATTCGATGACTACTTCAACTGATGAAGACGTTGAGTATGATGAGATCTCTTCTGGTGATGTTGCTAAAGAGCTACCTGAAAAGAAGAAAGCCATCGAGGTCGATGATGCACCGGTTTTAAAACCAGAGGTAGTAACTCCTAGTGCAACTGCTCGCCCTAGTCTGGAAACAGCTGTTGTGACACCAAAGGCTGACGAGGATATTGACTTACGCCAATTCGTTCAGGCACAATCAGTAACTGAACCAACCAAAGTTGTAGCCGAATCTACACAAGTTGCTAAGCCACTGCCCACCATTAAAAATAAATCGGGAGTGAAAAATATGTTGCGAATGATCTTTATTGCCTTGGCAGTTTTTGCTGTAACAGTCGCAGTGGGCGTCGGCGGCGGCCTTGCCATTTTGAAGTTTTCAGGTTCAGCAGGGAGCACAGAAGAAACTCCAATCGTTGCGGTTGAGACCACACCAACGCCAGAAGCAACTGCCACGCCCGAACCAACCCCAGATGCAACAGAAAGCGCTACTCCTGCCAACTTAAAAATCTTGGTGGTGAACGCCACTACCAAAGCTGGCTATGCCGGCACTTTTAAAACTAAAATCGAACAAGCTAAACTTGGTACCGTAACTGCAACCAATGCCAAAGGCAAGTATGATGGTGGCTACGTTACCTACATGAAAGAGCGCAATGATGCGATTCTTACTCGATTAGATACTGCTACAGATGTTGAGACCACATTTGATGAAGCAGCCAAGGCCGAAGATCCACAAGGAACGTACGATTTGATCTTGGTTCTTGCCGAGTAGAACTTGAATTGAGTAACATATACAAGAACGTACTTTTGTCTCTTGCTCTTAAAGCGAGTATAGGTATAATTCTTTGTGGTTCTTGGCGACAAATATATATTGAATACTTATAAAGATCATTATGGCAGCGACAGGCCTGCACATTTCACTTTCAGCAGAACCAGTTCTTCAACTGGGAGGCTTAATCTTGACGAACTCCATGATCACAAGTTTGATCGTTAGCGGTCTGCTTATCACGTTTGCAGTCATCGCCAATCGCAGTCTTACCAGCACCACAAAGCCAAAGGGACTTCAAAACTTTGCAGAGTGGATTATTGAATCCCTCTACAGTTTAGTTCACTC
The DNA here is from genome assembly GCA_964443885.1 of uncultured Pseudomonadales bacterium. Classification (GTDB taxonomy): domain Bacteria; phylum Patescibacteriota; class Microgenomatia; order UBA1400; family PJMF01; genus OMIS01. The sequence goes on along the minus strand of CAYUES010000017.1, from coordinate 15,372 downwards.
AATTACCGGAGACTTGAAAAAAACAAGTCTCTTTTTTCCTTTTATAGCGACTTTTTTCTTATTTATCTTACTCAACAACTGGTTTGGATTACTGCCAGGTGTTGGTACGCTGATGGTTACCCCAAACCTAGCTGCTGCTGGTGAACACAGTCCTGTTGAGACACTTTCTGAAGTACATGTCGATGAAAACCAAGTTGCCGCACCCGCTGCAACTGGCGCACCCGCTGATGACCACGCTACTCCTGAAGTAACCAGTACCGGTTCACAAACAGCGGCCGAGCACGCAGAAGTTGAAGAATCAACAACTGGCAGTGCAGCACATGCTGAACCAGCCCTTTCAGAAGAACATCCAACTAGTACTGAACATGCCCAAGTTCACTTGTTCCGCGCTGGTACCGCCGACCTCAACATGACGTTAGCTCTCGGTCTGATTACGATGTTCTTAGTCCAGTTCTTTGGTGTCAAGTTCTTATCACTTGGATACTTCTCAAAGTTCTTTAACTTCTCAAGTCCGATCATGTTCTTTGTTGGTATTCTTGAGCTAATCTCAGAAATCGGCAAGATTCTTTCGTTCGGTTTCCGGTTGTTTGGTAATATCTTTGCAGGTGAAGTCTTGCTGATGGTTATTACCTACTTAGCTGGCCTAGCAATTCCAATTCCATTCTATGGACTTGAAGTCTTTGTTGGCTTCATTCAAGCGCTCGTCTTTTCAATGCTTTCTCTGGTATTTATTAATATGGCAACATTAGGCCATGGGGAAGAGCACTAAAAAGTAGTAATAATAATTAAGGAGAATTTATGTCAGACGCATTTGCAATCGCACTCGTAATGGGAATCGGTTCAGTAGGACCAGCCATTGCTATCGGTATGCTTGTAAGTAAGGGACTTGAAGCAATTGGTCGTAACCCAGAAGCTGCAAGTAAAATCCAAACTAACATGGTGCTCGGTATGGCGTTCGCTGAAGCTATCGCTATCTACGCATTAGTAGTGGCTTTGATCTTAAAGTTCGTATAAACGTTACAAAAAACGAAAGCGTGCAAACGCTTGAGTTAGGAGCAAGATCATGAACATTGAGCCATCACAAATTATTTTTCAAATCATCAACTTTGGTGTGGTGCTTGGAGTGTTGACCTTTTTACTCTATAAACCAGTGCTTAAAATCTTTGCAGAACGTGCAAAACGCATTGAAGAAGGACAAAAAGCAGCTCAAAAAGCGATCGAACACCAAGGTCAAATCGAAGAGATCAAACAAAAAACAGAAGCTGAAGCAAAGAAAAAAGCTTCACTAGTTTTGAAAGAAGCTACTGTTGAAGCAGAAGCCAAGAAAGCACAACTGCTTGAAGAAGCTCGCGCTACCGCAGCAGCTGAAGTTGCTAAGATGAAAAAAGCTTGGGTCTCTGAAAAAGAACAACTCATTCAAAACATCCGCGCCGAAGTCGTTGAAGCAGTCGTCTCTGTCAGTGAAAAAGTCATGACGAAGTCTCTCGATGCAAAAGCACACAGTAAATTAATTGATGATGAACTAGAACAAGTTTTAAAGACACTCTAAAATGAAAAAAGAAGTCCCAGTCATCACTATCACTACTGCACAAAAGCTCGATGCGGCACAACTCAGAGAGTTGAGTACCTTAGTCGAGAGCAAAATCGGCACCGCTGAATACGTGCAAGTTGTTGATCCAAAAGTCTTGGGCGGTCTTAAAATCACGATCGGTGATCAAGAATTTGACGCAACGCTCGCTGGTAAACTGAAAAAACTCGAGTCACAACTTACACAAATTACTGTCACCACTGCGGTGCCGCTCACCGATGCACAACGCTCTACACTGGCTAAAGGTCTGGAGAAAAAAGTTGGTACAACACAGTTTGTTGCAGTTGTTGATCCAAGTATAATCGGCGGAATTAAAGTCCAGATCGGTTCAACCGAGTACGACACAACACTCAGAGGCAGATTACAGCGCCTCAAACAGCTTTTGTTACAAACTATCTAAGAAATACCAGTCGAGGAAACTAAAAATTTTATGAAAAAAACTCAAGACTCTTTCCAAGCAGAACTTTCCAAACTGATTGCTAACGCAAACTTAACGATGACGCCACAATCCGTCGGAACCGTGGTTAGTTTTGGTGATGGCGTACTGCAAGTCAAAGGTCTTGAAGATGTCCAAGCCAGTGAACTGGTTGATTTAGGCGAAGGTCAGTTTGGTTTAGCCTTAAACTTACTCGCTGACACGACTGGTATCGTGGTACTAGGTACTGCCGATCATATCCGCGCTGGCATGCAAGTTAAGCGGACTGGTCGAATTTTATCACTCGGTGCAGCCGATGATGTTTTGGGTCGCGTGGTAGATGCGCTCGGAAATGTCATTGACGGCAAGCCTGCCTTCAAACCTACAAAATTCATGAATCTCGAGAAAATTGCCCCAGGAGTTATGGCACGCAAGTCAGTTTCTGTCCCTCTCCAAACCGGTATTAAAGCTATCGACGCAATGATTCCAGTCGGTCGTGGGCAACGTGAGCTGATTATTGGTGACCGCGGAACCGGTAAAACTGCCGTCGCTCTTGGCACAATTTTAAATCAAGCTGATCAAGACGTGATCTGTGTCTATGTTTGTATTGGCCAACGCCGCTCGAACTTGGCACAAATTGTGCAAACACTGACTGATCGGGGCGCAATGTCTTACACTACCGTCGTCGCTGCTACTGCCTCAACCAGTGCTGCCGAGCGCTTCTTGGCTCCATACGCTGGACAAGCAATTGCTGAGTACTTCTTAGAGCAAGGCAAAGATGTCTTGATTATCTTCGATGACTTATCAAAACACGCTCAAGCATATCGTGAAATTTCCTTGTTGCTGCGCCGCCCATCAGGTCGTGAAGCCTATCCAGGTGACGTCTTCTACTTACACTCACGCTTGCTCGAACGCGCTGCTCGCTTAAATGAAAACTACGGCGGTGGCTCGGTAACAGCACTTCCAATCATCGAAACTCAAGCAAACGACATTTCAGCCTACATTCCAACTAACGTCATCTCTATTACTGATGGTCAAATCTTCTTGGAGAGTGACCTCTTTAACGCAGGTATGAAGCCAGCTATCAACGTTGGTAACTCGGTGTCTCGTGTCGGTTCTTCAGCCCAAACCAAAGCCATGAAACAAGTGGCTGGTACGATGAAGCTCGACCTGGCTCAGTTCCGCGAGCTCGAGGCTTTTTCACAGTTCAGTTCTGATCTTGATGAACGCACTAAAACGCAACTCAATCGAGGAATTCGTGTCAACAGTGTGCTCAAGCAAGGCTGGGATGCTCCACTCAAGATGGAAGAGCAAGTTGTCGTGATCTTTGCCGCTGTCAAAGGCTATCTCGATGGTGTGGCTGTTGAAAAAATTCAGCTTTGGGAAGCAGCATACCTCGAGTATATTCATCAAAGTGAAGCAAAGTTGCTCCAAAGTATTGCAACTGAAAAGAAAATTACTGATGAAACAGACAAACAACTCCATGAAGCAGTCAAAACCTTTAATAGCCTACATCCAGAATTTGCTTAACCTAAACTGCTATGCCTAATGTCCGGCAAGTCAAACAACGAATCAGCACCGCCAGCAACATCGCCAAGATAACCAAAGCGATGGAGATGGTTTCTGCTAGTAAAATGCGAAAAGCCCAAGATCAAACTTTGGCTGCTCGTCCATTTGCCCAAGCGCTTCGTGATTCACTCCAGAAACTTGCCAAAGAAGCGCACCCAAGTTTGCACCCACTCCTTGAGGAACACACCGATGGTGTAGACGTTTTGATTGTCTTATCCACCGATCGTGGCCAGTGTGGTAGTTTAAACCAGAACTTATTTAAGATGCTAACCCAGTGGTATCAAACTCACCCTAGTGGGACATTTGTCTTGGTGGGTAAAAAAGCGGTCACTTTCACAAACTTCCTCGGCCTCAATTCTTACGCTCAGTTCATCAGTATGCCAGATATTATTCATACCGAAGATATCTTGCCAATCACAACTTTGATCATCGATAACTTTATAAACCGCAACTTCAAAACCGTCTCGATTGTCTACATGGACTTCATTAATACACTTTCGCAGAAAGTCAAACTCCAACAACTGCTTCCTATCAAGGCGCATGAGCTAGCTGATGACGAGTCAGTGATTGAAGAAGACAGCATTCATGAATACACATTTGAGCCAAGTCCTAAAGAAATTTTGACTGAACTGCTGCCATACTACATTGAAAACAACGTATATCAAGCATTTTTAGAGAGCAAAGCCAGTGAGCACAGTGCGCGGATGGTCTCGATGAAGAACGCCAGCGACAATGCTAAAGATCTGGTCAAAGAGCTCCGCTTGATCTTCAATAAGTCACGTCAAGAAAGTATTACTAGCGAGTTATTAGATATTACGACTGCCATTTTGTCACTTGAGCAGTAGAGGAAAGTAAAGGAAACGTATGCCAAAACAATCACTACCAACCGGTGTTATTACCCAAATTATGGGACCGGTGATCGACGTTAAGTTCGAGAACCACGTGCCAGCTTTGTATAACGCGCTGACACTACAGCACCCAAATGGTCACCTGTTGACACTCGAAGTTGAGCAGGAACTCTCAACCAGTGAAGTGCGCTGCATCGCGCTTGGTGCTACTGACGGTTTAAGTCGCGGTCTCGAAGTTTCAGACACTGGCGCGCCAATCATGGTGCCAGTTGGCGAAGAAACGTTGGGTCGTATCTTCAACGTGGTAGGCGAAGTTATCGACGAAGGCGCACCAATCAAAGTCAAGATGACCTCTCCAATTCACAAACCAGCTCCAGCTTTGGTCGACCAAGTCACTCGTGCTGAAGTCTTGGAAACAGGTATCAAAGTTATCGACCTAGTTGCTCCTTTTGCAAAGGGTGGAAAAGTCGGTGCTTTCGGTGGTGCTGGTGTCGGTAAAACAGTTATCATTCAAGAATTGATCCGTAACATCGCTGAAGAACACAAAGGTCACTCTGTGTTTGCCGGTGTTGGTGAGCGTACCCGTGAAGGTAACGACCTCTATCACGAAATGAAAGACTCTGGCGTTATTGCCAGTACCGTGATGTGTTTTGGTCAAATGAACGAGCCTCCTGGCAACCGTTTACGTGTGGCTTTGACTGCGCTGACTATGGCCGAGTACTTCCGTGATGAAAAAGGTGAAGACGTGTTGTTCTTTATCGACAACATCTTCCGCTTCTCACAAGCAGGTTCTGAAGTATCAGCTCTCTTAGGTCGTATTCCTTCAGCGGTGGGGTACCAACCAACACTCGCTTCTGAAATGGCTGCTCTCCAAGAGCGCATTACTTCAACCAAAAAAGGTTCGATTACTTCCATGCAAGCAATCTACGTGCCAGCTGACGACTACACTGATCCAGCTCCAGCCACTACCTTTGCACACATCGACTCCACGATTTCACTAGATCGTAAACTGGCTGAACAAGCATTGTTCCCAGCTGTCGATCCTTTGAACTCATCTTCAAAGATCCTTGAACCCGCAGTGGTTGGTGAAGATCACTACAAAGTGGCTCGTGACGTCCAAAAAATCTTGCAACGCTATAAAGAACTACAAGATATTATCGCGATCTTGGGTATCGATGAATTGAGTGAAGAAGACAAGACCATCGTCGCTCGTGCACGTAAAGTCCAACGCTTCTTGTCTCAACCATTCTTCGTGGCTGAACAGTTCACCAGTGTGCCAGGAAAGTACGTTTCAATCAAAGACTCAATCCGCGGCTTCCGAGAAATCTTGGACGGTAAGCATGATGCTTTACCAGAACAAGCCTTCTACATGGTCGGTGGTATTGAAGAAGCAGTAGAAAAAGCAAAGACACTATAAAGTAAAGCGAAAATAAGCGTATGCCTAAACTCAATTTACGAGTTGTTTCACAAGAGCGAGAGTTGCTGACCGAGAGTGTCGACGCGATTACTGCCCAAACTGTCGATGGTGAAATTACCATTTTGCCAGGACATATTCCGCTGTTTACCAAACTTGATACAGGTGAACTGATCTACCGCACGAACGGCACGGAAAGTTCAATTGTAGTCTCTAAAGGCTTCTTGACTGTCGCCCCAAATAATGAAATTACGATCATGGCGGATACCGCTGTTCATGCCCGTGAGATTAGTTTAGAGAAAGCTGAAGCCGCCATCAAAGCAGCAGAGCAGACTCTACAATCAAGTCAAAACCAACGCGAACGTATTTTGGCTGAAGCATCGCTGCGCCGAGCACTACTCGAGATCAAAATTGCCCAACGAACTAAAAGAACTCGCATTTAAGCTGTACAGTTGGCTTCATACAGCTATAAGTCCGATGGATGCAAACTTCCCCCTCCATTAGATTGATACATCAAGGTATTGTCGCAATAGTCTATATTGGCAGTAAACAAACATGACTGCTAATTTCTTCATGTTCAAATAGTACGAAAAAAAGAGCTTAAATCTATTTGAGATGTCCGCACTCTTGAGCAATTTCACAGTAAAACATCTATGGGATTAATAAATAAATACTGGATATGTAAAAATAGCCGTACACCCCATAGTTATTTTTTTTGTCCACTTGCCACAGAATAATCCTCCAGTATACTTATGCCATGCCAAAAACAGCAAAGAAAACCAAACCAATAATCGATGATACAGAAGACACACAAGACCAGTCTGTAAGCTCAGCCACAATGAAACAAGTCGAGCTTACCAAAGAAGGTCTTGAAGAATTAACTCGTGAACTGCAAGAGCTGACTAACGTCAGACTCCCACACACGATCGACCGTGTGGCCAAAGCTCGTGAGTATGGTGATCTTTCAGAAAACTCTGAGTATCACAGTGCTCGTGATGAGCAACAACTGATCGAAGCTCGTATGGAAGAAATTCAAAACATTCTTTCTCACGCCAAGATGGTTACTGCTACCAAAAGTCACGACAAAGTCGGAATTAGTTCACATGTTGTATTACAAGATGGTAAAAAGAAAGAATTTGAAGTTGTGATCGTCGGTGAGTTCGAGTCAACTCCAGGTCAAAACAAGATCTCCAGCGTCTCTCCAATGGGTAAAGCCATTATGGGTAAGAAGAAGGGTGACAAGGTAACAGTCAAAGCACCTGCGGGGGAAACGGTTTACACAATAGTAAACATTAAGTAAAAGAATAAAAAAGAAACCAAACCCCCCGCTTAAAACACGGGGGGTTTTTGTTTAGCCGCGTAGAAAGAAAGTAAAAAAAGCATTTTGTAACAGTAATTTGTAAGGTACAATACAAGAGGAGAAACCATCTATGTCAAGAATTGATGAAGCAGTAATCGCAAAAAAAGAAAAAAGAGTAGAACTTGAAAAACGAGGCATCGTTGCCCATCCCTATAGTTTTTATAAGAGACATTCGGTACAAACAGCTCGTGATAGTTTAAACGAAACCGTAACCACAGCTGGCCGACTTATTTCACTACGTCTGCATGGCAAAGTTAACTTTGGCGACCTCCAAGACTCGACTGGCAAAATTCAAGTAATGTTCCGTGAGCAAGAGTTAGGCACCGAAACTTTTGAACTTTTTAAGTTTATTGATTCAGGAGACTACGTTGGGGTAACTGGTGAGGTGATGATTTCTAAAACGGGCGAAACAACAATCCTGGCTAAAGAATTTACGTTCCTTGGGAAATCTTTACGCCCAATCCCAACAGCCTGGAATGCCGCTGACGATAAAGAAGCACGCTTTCGTAAAAGATACTTAGATATTTTAATTAATCCTGAAGTTAAAAAAGTTCTTGATGCGCGTTGGCTTATTGAGAAAGAAGTTCGCCGCTATTTACAAGATGAACATGGCTTTACTGAAGTTGGCACACCAGTTTTTCAACCATTATATGGTGGCACAAACGCCAAACCGTTTACAACTCATATGAATGCGCTCGACGTAAACTTTTACTTGCGACTTGCTCCAGAGTTATACCTGAAACGCCTGATCGTAGCAGGCTACGAAAAAATCTTTGAGATCGCTCGTAACTTCCGTAATGAAGGTATCGACCAAACTCACCAGCCAGAGTTTACCATGATTGAATGGTACGAAGCATATGCTGACTACAATAAAATGATGGATGTAACCGAGGGAATGCTCAAACATATTGCCTTGAAACTGTATGGTCATACTAAAATTCAGGTCGATGAGCATGAAGTGGATCTAGGTGGCAAATGGCAACGTATCACTATGGTCGCAGCTCTACAAAAGTATGTTGGTATCGAGTTTGATGCAATGAGTGATGAGGAATTACAAAACAAAATGGCTGCCCACAAAATCGAGCTGATTGGGGAGTTTACTCGAGGCAAAGCCCAATTTGCATTGTTCGATAAATTAGTCACAGATCACTTAATAGATCCAATTTGGATTATCGATTATCCTCGTGACGTCAGTCCACTTGCCAAAGCTCACCGCAAAAATGCAAACTTAGCAGAACGCTTTGAAGCATATATTGGTGGTCGTGAAATTGCAGATGGTTGGAGTGAGATTACTGACGCGATTGATCAGCGTAATATCTTTGAAGGTGAGCAAAAACGAATGCGCGCGGGTGACTCAGAAGCGCATCCACTTGATGAGGATTTCTTAGAAGCAATGGAGTATGGCATGCCACCACTTGGGGGTATTGGCATGGGTATTGATCGCTTAGTGATGTTCCTGACCAATACTTGGAGCATTAAAGAAGTGATCGCTTTTCCAACCTTACGACCATTAATTCCAGTTAAAGCAATTACAGGAAATGAAAAAACTGTAACAGAAAAAGTGGCCACACACACTACAAAACCCACTGCAACATCAAAAACTGTTCCTGAAAGCGTTGTCGAAGTTACACTAAAACCAGCTGAGCCAGACAACACACCGTTACCGCCTCGCGAAGAAGCTGAAAAACTACTGACTGAGTATATTAAGAATCCAGCACTCTTGCACCATGCTCGGATGGTCGCTCGTGCTATGGAAGCGTCGGCGCAAGCTCTAGGCGAAGATGCCGAGCTTTGGTACCAGACAGGTTTACTCCATGATTTAGACTGGGAGATGTATCCAGATGAGCACCCAAATAAAGCGATCACTGATATTTTGACAGACTATCCGCAAGCGCTCAAAGACGCGATTGCTGCTCACGCTCCAAGTCGTACTGGCAAACAAGCAGAAACAACGATTGAGAAGTATTTATTTGCGAACGACGAACTTTCAGGAATTATGCACGCTGTTTCACTGATGCGTCCGAATGGTTTTGCTGATATGGAAGCTAAATCAATCAAGAAAAAACTCAAAGATAAGTCATTTGCAGCCAATGTCAGCCGCGAAGACATCAATCACGGTTTCGAGCTGATCGGCAAAACACCCGATGAGCACATTACATTCTTGATACAAGTTTTTAAGTAAACTGAGGTTTTTGCCGTTGTTAGGCTATATTTTCATCTATAAAGTCATATTTTGATGGTTATTGTTGTAGTTACTTGGTATACTACGCTCTTGAGAAAGAACGCATATGCCTAGGCCAACTGAACTGTATACAGCTATCTCGGGGCGCACACTGGAAGGTGTGCTCAATAGATATCCAGTAGAAGAAATCTTAGATACGCTTGTATCTAGACTTGCAGGACTTTCAAACTCTGAATATCTCAGTTTAATAGCTGAACTCACGAACGGACTCAATGAGGAGCAACTCAGAGAGCTTGGGTTGCAAAGAACTGAATTAAACCGAGATATAACAGCTGAAGAACTTGCTCAACTATATCCTTCAGAATATCTCCAGTTCGATCCAAAAGCACACACGCTATCTTTAGATACACTTTCAGTCAATATAACTGGCGGCTATACAATTATACTGACATTTTTACTGAGAAATTTTGGCCGTGTTGTATCTAGGCAAACATTAGAAGAGTTACTTTGTGAAGCAAATACCGAAAAGTGCGTTGGAAATCACACCCAGTTTAATCGCATTCAAACTATTGTAAGTAGAGTCAAAAAAAAACTTGATCGTATTGCAGAGAAAGTTTTAGCAGATGAGAATACTGATCGCAGTAAACCTCAAATTATATATATTGAAAACATTCGAAAAACTCAGTACACGCCTGATACTGCTGCAGGTTATAGTGCCTGTTTAATAACACCTGAAGAATATGAAGCAATTAAAGCAAAAAAAGTTGCGAGGAATAGCTAAAGGCGAGCTAAAAATAAAGCAGATTTCTCTCTTTCAAAGTGATATAATTGTTTCATCAACGCACCCCACAGGGACTAGCCCTCTCTGAAGTTTCAAAGAAACTGCGTTGCACAGGGTAATAACTGTGCCGGGTATGCCCGTAATAGCTGGAATAAAGTACACAGAGGTGGCACCGTTTTTGAGCAGTTTAGCAATAAACTGCACTTGAGAACCCTCTTATGCTCATATTTTTGTGGGCGTAAGAGGGTTTTTTTGTATTTAAAAGTGCATAAAACTAGAAAACTGACTGATAGGCCGCCGCCAATAGCGGCTTAGTAAGCTCACTATTCATAGATACTTATTTAGAAGAGGTATCAATGACGTTCGCTTAATATCCTATCAGCCACTTTTTAGCTTTATACTAATATAAATACAGAGCTTTAAGATTAGAAAAATCCCGAAAGGACATATGTTAGACCTTAAGTTTATTCGAGAAAATGCCGAAGTAGTAAGAGAAGCTGCACGCAACAAACAACTTGATCCGCAAGTTGTTGATGACTTGTTGTCAGCAGATGAAAAACGTCGTGAAGTCCAACTCCAGGTTGATGCGCTACGCCAAGAAAGTAATGTTTTAGTCGAAACAATTAAGCAAGTGGTGGGACAAGGTGGTCGCCCAACTCCAGAGCAGATCGAACAAGGTAAAATCATTAAAGAAAAACTCAAGGAACTCGAGCCACAACTCAAGGAACTTGAAGAAAAAACGACACTGCTTGGCTACTCAATTCCTAACATTCCCGCGCCATCGGTGCCGATTGGCCGCGATGAAAGTGGCAACGTGGTGGCCCGCCAGGTTGGTGAACTACCCAAGTATGACTTCGTTCCAAAACCTCATCAAGAACTGATGGAATCTTTAGATTTACTTGATACCAAGCGAGCAACTGCGATTGGTGGTTTCCGCTCATACTTCCTCAAAAATGAAGCAATGTTACTCGAGCAGGCACTGTTAAACTACTCGCTCAACACTCTCGTCAAAGCAGGCTTTACGCCCATGACTGTACCAGTATTAGTTAATGATCCGATGATGTGGGGGACTGGCTACTTCCCATGGGGCAGTGAAGATCACTACCGGACTCAAGATGGCCAAGTTTTGGCAGGAACTGCTGAAGTAGCTTTGACTGCGTACCGAGCTGGTGAAACTTTGAGTGAAAAAGATCTACCAATCAAAATGGTCGGAATTTCCCCCTGTTTCCGCCGCGAAGTTGGTTCATATGGCAAAGATACTCAAGGAATTATCCGTGTTCATCAATTTACCAAAGTTGAGCAAGTCGTCTACACAGTCGCTGATGAAGAAGAAACAGGCCAGTGGCACGAAAAAATGGTCGGCTTTGCTGAAAAATTACTCCAAGATCTCGAACTTCCATATCAAGTATTATTGATGTGTTCAGGTGATATGGGCGCAGGACAGCGCAAGAAATACGATATCGAAACTTGGTTCCCAAGCCAGAATAAGTACCGTGAGACACACTCAGCCAGTTACTTTAACGACTTCCAAGCTCGCCGCTTGAATATTCGCTACCGTGCAGCCGATGGCAGTATGAAGTTTGTCTACACGCTCAACAACACAATGGCGGCTTCACCAAGACTTTTGGCAGCAATTATAGAAAACTACCAACAAGCCGATGGCAGTATATACGTTCCAAAAGTACTTCAACCGTTGATGGGTGGTCTCGAGGTAATTAAGCTCACAGCGTAAGGGAATCTTTACTTTATGCTTGGTTCGTATAAAATACACACCTCTTACGCACTTAGTATTGGCCTATGGCAGAAAATTCCGAAGGTACCGCTCGCATCTCCCAACTCCATAGATTTAAAGAACAGGTGCAATATCTGGCAACGCTCGGCCTGATAAGTATTGCCTTTATAACATTACTGACTGGCTATTCACTTGTATCAGCACAGTCAGCTGATATTGGTACCCAACCTGCACCTTCACAAGTTCGTCCGAGTGACACAGACCAACCTACCGATATAACAGACCTACAGATCGAAGGTGGTCGAGATGCAGTTATAGGTGAGTTCCCCGCTGCTGGAAGAATTCAAACAACACTTGGTAGCTGTTCTTTTGACAAAATAGGTGATCACTCTCTCATACTTGCCAGGCACTGCGTCAGTATCACTGGTGAAAATCCAACCACAAACTTATTTACAGGGACAGCTTATTTAGGCCATCCCGATGTAACTCAGCAAGTTGCTTCTGCAGTACCCGATTTTGTAGTACCGATGCTTAGATTTCAAGAAAGAAGTGGCAATCATAAACCCGAGTTTCCTGATGTAGCCATTGGAGTCGTTGATACCTTTGCGGGAGGAGAAATTATCGCCGCTACAGCAGTTCCTATAACCAAACCTAGAACTGAACTACAGTGCATTCAGCCAACTGCAAAAGGATTTGGCTGGATAAAACTGGGGGGTCCTATTACTGACTGGTTACAGATTTATGATGGAGAACTGAGTAGGAAGTACCATGGTGACCCAGATTGCCAACAAGATTACGGTCCAAGACGCACTGCTTGTTTATTTGAAGTGCCGAATAATCCAGCCGCCAATATTATTATTCCCGGTGATAGCGGAGGAGGCGTGGTATCAAGTTGTGATGCAGCAGGAAACCAGCTCACTGATACTACAGAGTATCCAATTGTTGGTATAAACGCGAGCTTAATTAGTGGTACACATTCTTTTGTAACTGATCTCACAGACCCGACGTTAAATGCTGAACTCAAAAAAACAATGGCAATGATTGAGAATTACTATATGACTCAGACTGTCTGGACAGAGCCAGTACTTCCCCACATGCCTATATCTGATACCGTTACTTCTCGGCAAGAGGGTGATGAATTGCAGCTGATTCACACAATCAATATTAGCCCAACCGCTGGAGTAGATGCCTGGATAGCCAACCTATACCTTAATACAGTTCCTTTTGAGCACTTGCGTGACTGTCCTGTTACTATTGGTGTAGAAACCAGTGCGGGTGGGAACATCAATCCATTTAGAGGTTTTGACGGTCAACAGAAGGCAGATATTATTGCTCTCGAAGGACAACCAACTACCGTCATAGTAACTCAAACAATTGCAATTGATACCTCAGTTCAGGCTCAAGCTTGTGCTCCTCGGCCAGATCAACCTGCGGGCCACGGATTTACTACTCGAGCCTTCGGTGACGTTGCCATACAAACAAAGGATGGTCGAGTTTTCCAACAATCTGCAGATACGATGCCAGTTGCTGCAGCTCAGCTTATCCTTGAACCAAGGCGAGCTTTACTGCCAATTATTAGAAGGTAATGTACCTTACTACAAGGCTTGTGTGTGCCCACCACTGGCAATTCGTGTCATCTTCTGCTATAACAAGTCGGCAAGCAAATTTAATTGAGTACATATCTAGTAGGAAAACTATGTTCAAATTTTTTTCACGCCTTTTTGATGACAACCAAAAATCTCTGGATCGCTATGACATATTAGTCGGACAGATCAACGAACTTGAGCCAACTATCAAAAAACTTTCGGACGCTAAGTTAGCCGCTCAAACTAAGAAATTCAAAAAACAAATCGAAGAAGGCCGTGAAGCCAATCGTTCCGAAGCCGAAATCTTAGATGAACTTTTGCCAGAAGTTTTTGCGACTGTCCGTGAAGTTTCTCGCCGCGTCTTGGGACTGCGTCACTTTGACGTACAGTTGATGGCAGGAATTGCTCTGCACAAAGGCACCATCACCGAACAAAAAACTGGTGAAGGAAAAACCTTAACCGTTACCGCACCAATCTACTTAAATGCTTTGCTTGGCAAAGGTGTCCACCTGGTAACCGTCAACGACTACCTAGCCGAACTGGGTGCAGGCTGGATGGGCCAGGTCTACCGCTTTTTGGGCATGAGTACCGCGGTGATCGTCCATGACAAATCAAGCCTTTATAATCCTGAATACGACAGCGAGGAGCGCGGCGACGAGCGTCTTGAACACTTCCAACCAGTTA
>CAYUES010000017.1:0-1203 GCA_964443885.1 uncultured Pseudomonadales bacterium | reverse complement strand
CAGGCCTACGCCGCTGACATCACCTACGGAACAAACAACGAGTTTGGCTTTGATTACTTACGCGACAACATGGTCCAATCTGTCGAGATGATGGTCCAACGCCCAGATGACTCGCACCACTTTGCGATCGTCGACGAGGCCGACTCAATCTTGATCGACGAAGCCCGAACGCCGCTGATTATCTCGATGCCCGACACCGAACCAACCAAAAAGTACTACGACTACGCCAAGATGGTGATTAGTCTAGAAAAGGGCAGTGACTTTACGTTGGATGAAAAAGCCCGCACCGTCACGATGACCGACCTCGGTGTTAAACGCATTGAACAAAAACTCGGGATTAGCAATTTATATGAAGAAAGTTTTGACGTCATTCATCACGTCGAGTCTGCACTCAAATCTAAGACCTTATTCCTCCGTGATCGCGACTACATCGTCAAAGACAATCAAGTGATTATTGTTGATGAACACACTGGTCGCCTGATGTATGGCCGCCGTTACTCTGATGGTTTGCACCAGGCTATTGAAGCCAAAGAAGGCGTGCCCATTCAACAAGAATCTCGCACCCTTGCTACCATTTCTATTCAAAACTACTTCCGCTTGTACCATAAACTTTCTGGTATGACTGGAACTGCGGTCACTGAAGCTGAAGAGTTCAAGCAAATTTATGATACTGAGGTCTTGGTCGTGCCTACCCACGTACCAGTCGCGCGTGACGACAAAGCTGATATTATTTATAAAACCACGGCGGTAAAGTACTCAGCCATTGCCAATGAAGCCGAGCGCATTCATGCGACAGGTCAACCAATCTTGGTCGGTACTCGCTCGATTGAACACAACGAAATTATCTCTGACTTCTTGAAACGCAAACGCATTCCGCATCAAGTTTTAAATGCTAAAAACCACGAGCGCGAAGCGTTTATCATCGCTGATGCTGGTAAAAAAGGTGCAATCACTGTCGCGACCAACATCGCTGGTCGGGGGGTCGACATTGTGCTTGGTGGCTCGAAGCCAGAGCTCAAGGACTATCGCATTGAAGGTGCTGCCAAAGATAAAAAAGCGACCGAAAAACAAGCCGCCCTCGCTAAAGAGCTTGGCCTGGCTCCATCGGTGAATCCAGCAATCTACAAACTAGCAGAGTACAAAAAAGCTTCAGAAGAGTGGCGTAAAAACCACGATGAAGTCGTCGCTGCAGGTGGCTTGTAC
>CAYUES010000016.1:0-19581 GCA_964443885.1 uncultured Pseudomonadales bacterium | reverse complement strand
CGGTACAGCATGTACATCTTGAGGTGGTACGTAGAAATCACTGCCAGCGGCATTGATTGTGGCGGATGACGGTAGCTGGTTGTCTTTTAGGAAAGCATGCCACGCTGACAAATGGGTATTGACCAAGGTTTGGAGCTGCTCATAACTTGCTGTGCTGGTGGCACTTTTGAGTTCAAGCTGACTTAAAAAGTCGGCGGTAAGATACTCAGTTTGTTGTAAGAGACGGGCGGTTGTATTAGTGCCAAAAAATTCTTGAAAACTGGCTGTGTAGTTGGTAACCGCAAATGCCTTGGCTGTGCCATTCAGTTTGTCTTCAATTTTGCGTTGCACTTCTTTTAGCGGTACGAGTGCTTCAGTAATCTTTTGTTTTGATGCTTCTAATAAAGCCTTCTGGCGAGCTTTAGTGGTGGGTTGTACGAATGGACTTGAAACAACTGCATCGGTTAGTTTTTCATTATTGTACTGTTGATCTGCTAACTTACTAATTTGTCGATTTACCGCAGAAAGCAGCTTTACAGCATCAGCATCTGATAGACTATCAACATCACCAGCGCTTGGTAGCTCGGTAAGGACAGGTTTGAAGGTGAGTTGATTGTGCGTATCAAGAGTTCGTGTAACGGCCAAGTTTTTATTCTTAATCTTTGGATCAAGAAGCAGATTAGTCATTTTAATCAAGCTGGCAGTAGCAGCAGTAAAGTATGCTTCACCACGCTTCATACCAAATTGACCAGTATCTGGATTTACATCATCAGTGAGGTAGCCCAGAGAGATTTCTTGTCCAGGAGTACGGGTGTGTGTAGTGGCCAGAGTAAAGTGAGCTTGTTTATATGCTTCCAGTTCTTTGCCAACGAAGTAGCTACCATTGCTATCAGTAATTCTCTTTTGAACAAGTTGGAGGTGGCCAAATAAAATTGCCACCTGCTCCTGTATTTTCTGCGTTTCCTGATGATCAGTACTGCTCTTGGAAAGTAAGATTTCGATGGCTTCTTCAGTCACCGCCGAAAGATGGAGCAGTTGCTGCATACTCAGGTTAATATCAGCGACAAAATCTCTAGTTTCGGTGGTTGGGTTGCCTCTAAAGTAGCGTCCAGCGTTGGCGGCCAGCGAGCGTTCATTGGCAGGATAGAGTGCTTGGGTAAGTGCGGAGTGGGCGTCAAAGCCAGCCACCGTGAACGCAGTCGCCATGGTTTGAATCAGCTGCGTATACTCATTTTGAACGAAAGCAGTATGTTCAGCAAAGCCAGCCGGAACAACGGTTGGATGATATAAATACTCAGTAGCTACTATTTCTTCTAAAGAGCCAGCGCTCGTAACTTCATTGCGCAGAATAGTGGTGCTGGCTGGAAGTGACGGAATACTCTTTTGATCTAAAGTAGTTTTATCAAAAATAAGCCAACGCCCGGCCACGGTGTACCATGCTTGTTTCTGTAGCTCCGTAGCTTCGGCGGGAGTCAAGTACTTTAGAAGCTCTGACTTTGCGATGTACGTTGCAGCCGGTAGCGCACCGGTAATTAATTTTTCGATATCAGCAAGTGACTTGGTACCAGGTGCAATCGAAACCATGCCGGCTTGTTTGCCTTCACGGTGAAGAATTAAGTATTCAGGGTGCGTTGCATCCCACATTGTGAATGGGGCTTCGTAAAAACTATTCCACACAAAGATAGTCATCGCTCCTCCCACCGTCCCAACACGAGAAATCAGCTTTCCTGCATTGACGAGGTAGCCGGCAGTTTTTTGACCCGCAACATCCATGGTTACTTTTGCTAAAAATTCAGGAACTTGTGCAATGGCGCTTACGCCAGTAAGAGGAATAAAGCCGAGCATTTGTGCCCCCATCGTATCTCCCGCTGAAGTCAAGAGGGCTGCGTGTTTTACTTTTGCATCGCTAAACTCTAGTTTGATTGGTGAGCCATCAGTAGTATTAACTTGGTAGTAGACTGTGTTTGGATTAACTGCAATCCAGTTCTCTGTCACATCGGTAATAGCACCATAATCACCAACATTGATGCCGTATTCTTGGGCGACGCGTGCTTTAAAAGCCTCATTAGTCTCGGTTGCATTTTGTTTTCTAAAGGCCAACCAGCCATTCCGTATTTTTTCAGCAAATACGTCGGGTGCTTTATCGGGGGTACTGACATTTGGCAAGTACACTCCTACTTCACACGCAAATGTATACATCGCATCAATCAAGTAAACTTGTGAATTTGGCCCCTTCACCACCGATACGACGAACGATATTTTGTTAGTTTTTTTGCCATAACTTTTTGGCAATGTTACGCGATATTCATGACGAAGCCAGCCAGTAGCAAAAGATTCAGCTGCAGGGACACCTGCAAAACCATAGTTAAACATCGTTCCATTTTCTGTTACCACTTGCATGACTACGGTGGTTGCTCCACCCGGGACTACGTCGGCACCTTTCGTATAAAGGCGAATAACGCGTTGAGTATTATCAGTATCTTGGGGATTAAATGTTTCTGAGTTCAGTTGGATCATCACAAGTGGCCCGGTAGGGTTTTCAACTCCATCATGAAAAATCTTTGTGCCACTGGGAGCGATATCGTACTCAACTTCGGTAAATGTTGAGCCAGCACCAATATGGCCATCATCAGCATAGGCCTCGATACTACACTCATTGGCAGCTACTCTGAGTGGGGCTCGTTCAGCATGTACCCTCCTAGGAACTTCCTGCCAAACCATTGTGCCATCGGCTTGCTGCACTTCAATATGTGACTGGGAAGCAGCAGCGACTGCTTGGTCGGCTGCTAGGGCTGCAAAGTAGGCTTCTTCGGTTTCATAGCGAGTGACGGAAGTCCGGACTTGGTTGGGTTCGAGGAGGATCACGGTTTCTTCTGAAACTCCCAGCACTTCGGCAAGTTGGCTGGCAGTAACTGGCTGGGGAGCTTCGCTGGCAGGTGCGCTGTCTTGTTCTGGAAGGGTATCTGTAGCTTGTAAGTTGGCCAGTTGGTCGGCTGAAAGTTTGAAGACGGGGCCTTGGTCGGGAGCAGCTTGCGCTGTTTCAGCACGAGCTAAAGACGAGATAACTGGCAGACTAACTAGACAAGTTTGCGCCAAAAACAACGTGAGTGCTACTCTATCCTTGAGGAGATCCAATGGATGTTTTTTTCGTTCAGACATCGTAGTTTACTTATCAAATACGTAGGCAGTTTTTTTGAATTGTAACACAAAAAAAACAACGAGAAGCAGGAAATGGTGCGGGGGGAAATGATCAGGTAAAGCTACAAATATTTTTTAAGGAGTGTTTGCATCTTAATTAAGTTTTCATCAGTTGGAACCGTTTCTGGTGCTTTTCTAATTTCCTTACTAACAGCCCATACTCCCGTATGTGACATTGGATCAGTTTTTCTTCTAGGGAAGATATGCCAGTGCATATGTTCATCCGTATTACCTAGTAATTCATAATTGAGCTTTTCTGGCTTGAAGGCTTTGAAGACAGCTTCTGCGACTTGAGCCATTTCAGTAAGAAATTTATTTTTAAATTTAGGATCTAACTCATGCAGTTCTCGCGCATGGATCTTGGAGAGAAATAAGGTGTAGCCATAATAGAACTGGTAATCACCGAGAACAACATACCCAGTCTCAAGTTCTTTGACAAAGTATGTATTTGTCCCATTTTCTATTTGGTTTATTCTGTTGCAAATGAAGCAATTATTCATCTGTGAGTCCGCCGGGACTCGAACCCGGGACACAAAGCTTAAAAGGCTTCTGCTCTACCAACTGAGCTACGGACCCATCTGATTTTGGGGAATCAGCTGTTTTGCGCGAAACGCAGGTTGTAATTATATCAGCAAGTTTGCCAGACAACAATTACCATGAATACGTGTAAAATAGACCAACAATGCCAGAACTACCAGAAGTCGAAACGATTGCCCGCCGCTTGCGCGATGTTGTCGTGGGCAAAAAAATTCAAAAAATTACAGTGCAGCGTGATAAAAGTTTTGTAGGCTCACCCGCAACCTTAGAAGGTGCCGCAATCACCGGTATTTCGCGCCGCTCTAAAGTAATTCAATTTGACTTTGATGTGCCAGAAAAATTACTCGTCCATCTCAAGATGACCGGCCAGCTCATCTACCAAGATCCAAAAATTCGCCTGGGTGGGGGCCATCCATCGGCTGATTGGGTAGCACAACTGCCCAACAAGTATACTCGTGTCGTCGTCGAACTTTCTGATGCTGCGACACTTTTTTTTAATGACTTACGCGTTTTTGGTTGGCTGAAAGTACTAGATGAAGCACAGGTGCTGAAGGAATTTAGTACGCTCGGTCCAGATATTATCGATCCACTCGTTACAGAGGAGTACTTTTATCAGAAGCTGCAAAAGCGAGGTCTGCCGGTTAAGCTGGTCTTGATGGATAACGCGGTTGCAGCTGGTGTGGGGAATATTTATGCCAATGATGCGCTCAACTTGGCACAGCTTAATCCGTTTCGGCCAGCCAATTCTCTCTCGAAAGAAGAATCTAACCGACTACTAATAGCCGCCAAAGCCGTTATTACCTCTGGAATTGAGCTCGGTGGTGCCACCATTGATAACTTCCGGGACATCGATGGTTTTGCAGGACAGTATCAGAATGTGGTGCGCACTTATGGCAAAACTGGTTTGCCTTGTCCAAATTGTGGTCACGCGATTATTCGGGAAAAACAAGCTGGACGGAGTACGTTTTACTGCCCGAACTGCCAGAAGTAGGATGAAGAATCAGTGATATTTTGCTCTAAGTATGTGGCGGGTAATAACCTCATGCTACTACAGTCTTCAGTTTATCTTTTATAGATACCCTTTTAAGGTCACCACACTTTTTTCTAAGCGACGCTTTTCTTGCCAATCAAGTTTGATTTCCAAAGTCTCCTCTACTCCATTGCGACCGATGATACATGGCACGCTCAAGGCTACACCTGAGTAGCCGTAGTATTGATGGAGCGGAATCGAAACCGGCAGTACCGAGCGACTGTTTTTCAAAATCTTGGCGACAATAGATGACACAACCGTCCCGATGCCGTAGTACGTGGCACCCTTTGATTCAATAATTTTATAGGCAGCACTGCGCGCTTTTTCGTAGGCTTTCCAGGCTCTTTCTTCCGAAAAGTTGGTCATTGATAGCAAGGGCTGACCACCAACACTGGCACTCGAAATTGCTGGAAACGAACTATCGCCATGTTCACCCAAGATGTAGGCATGGATACTTTGTGGATTAACATTCAAAAATTCTGAGATATGAAAGCGAAAACGCGCGGTATCGAGGGTAGTTCCTGATCCGAAAATCCTACCCTTGGGTAGTCCAGCGAGCTGATAGGCTTTGTACGTCAAAACATCGACAGGATTACTGACAATCAAGATAATTGCTTCTGGCGCATACTTGACAACTTGGGGAATAATTTCTTCTATAATTGCAATGTTTTTGGCAGCCAAATCAAGGCGCGTTTCGCCAGGTTTCTGTGCAGCTCCTGCGGTAATGACTACGACGTCACTGTGTTCAAGATCTGCATAGTCGCTGGTGGCGGTAATTTTGGCGTATGGCAAGAAACTCATCCCGTGTTCAAGATCAAGTTCTTCGCCGATCAAGTCGTTATAGGAACGTCCGTGCAAAACTAATTCATTAACGTCACCGCGATGCAGGAGTGAGTAAGCCGCACTCATTCCGACTTTGCCACAACCAATAATTGCTACTTTGTTGGAGTTATGTGAGTTCATAGCTCAGTATAGAACGGTCTGGTTTGAGAAGCAATTGAAGCAAATTTCCTAACGGGCTAGCAGTTGTTCAAGTTGTTGGATGATCTGTGGTGCGGTTAAGCCGTGCTTTTCAAGTAATTCCTGGGCGGTCCCCGACTCGCCAAACTGATCTTGGACACCAAGTACTTTGAAGGGAACGCTGCCGCCTGCTTGAGCCAAGACTTCAGCAACAGCCGAACCAAGTCCTCCAATTACCTGATGGTCTTCAACAGTAATAATTGCTTTGGTTTCGCGCGCTGCTTGCATAATTGCTTCAGAGTCAATTGGCTTGATTGTGTGCATATTGATAAGACGAACCGAGATATTTTTTTGTTCAAGCTGAACAGCCGCTTTGACGGCTTCAGAAACAGTTGAACCACAACTAATCAGCGTCACATCGGTACCTTCCCGTAAAGTCACGGCTTTGCCAATTTGAAAAGGGGTTTCAAGAGTAGTAATCGGCTCGATATCATACTTATTGGTGCGCAAGTACGCTGGCCCGACGTGTTTAGCAAGTGTCCAGGTGGCTTTGCGAGCTTCTTCCGCATCACAAGGTACAACTACCGTCATGTTTGGCAGAACTCGCATCGTGGCGATATCTTCCAAAGATTGATGAGTCGCACCATCCGCACCAGTCACTAGCCCTGCGTGTCCCCCGACAATTTTGACATTGAGGTTGGAGTAACAAATACTTGTTCGGATCACTCCCCAAGAGTTGGCGGGGTGAAAACAAGCGTAACTAGCTGCAAACGGAACTTTTCCAGCTAAGGCCATACCTGCGGCTAATCCAGCCAAGTTTTGTTCCGCTACGCCCACTTGAATAAATCGCTCAGGAAAGGCTTGGGCAAATGCTTCCATCCGAGTGGACTCAGTCAAATCAGCGCACAGTCCTACGATGCTTGGATATGCCCGTGCCGCTTCAACAAGACCTTGTCCAAAGCCATCACGAGTTGATTGTTTTTGTGTACCTGACATAGTGATACTTAATTTTGAATTGTAATTCCCATTAAAATAATGTAGAGAGCAACAGCTGCACGTAAAGTTAGATCTGCCAATGTATAAGAAAGCAGTGATGCAATTGCACTCAAGAGTAGTGAGGTATAGGAAATTTTTTGAGTTGTAGCTTTGTTTTTCTTAAGCAGTGTGAAAAGAATAATTACGAAAATATATAGCACGACCGCAACGTTGCGCAGTGGATTCCAGTACATATCCACAAGCCAAGGTTCCATCATAGTTTGTGCGGTCTGGAAAGTCTGGGCAGCAAAAAGAATTAATACAAATGAATAAATATACATTGCCAGTGGTGCTATTTGGGCAAACCAATAGACCAGTTGTAGACCTAAACCATCATTATTTTTTATCATATTTTCTCCTTATTCTCTCACTACTGACTATTTATACTTTTGAGTTGTTCTAGTGCCGCTTGAGCTTGCTCGTGGTTGGGCGGCTTGCCATGCCAGGCTGGCAAGTTTTCCATAAAATCCACGCCTTTGCCTGGAATAGTGTGGCAAATAATCGCGGTTGGCTTTTCGTGAATACTGTGGGCAGTATGGATAGTATCGATGATTGCTTGAATGTTGTGTCCATCGACTTCCAAGACATGCCAGCCAAAATTCTCGATTTTCGCGCGTAGTGGTTCCAACGGCATAATATCTTCGGTATAGCCATCAATTTGAATATTGTTGCGATCGATCAAAATCGTCAGGTTTGAGAGACGGTTCTTGCCCGCAAACAAGTAGGCTTCCCAGGTCTGCCCTTCTTCTTGTTCGCCGTCACTGAGTAAACAGTAGACTCGGTTATTCTTTTGATCAAGCCTGAGGCCGTAGGCCAGTCCACAAGCCTGGGAAAATCCTTGACCAAGTGGGCCACTGGTGTTCTCTACTCCTGGTAAACTGCCTAGATGTGGGTGACCTTGCAAGCCGCTACCGAGCTTGCGTAGGGTGGATAGTTCTTCTTTGGGAAAATAGCCTGCTTCAGCTAACGTCGCATACCAAACTGGGCAGATATGGCCATTTGAAAGTAAGATTCGATCGCGCCCTTCCCAGGATGGATTCTGTGGATCGTGCTTTGCTACTGCAAAGTACAGTGCAGTAAAGACATCGGTCATGCCAAGTGAGCCAGCACTGTGACCACTGCCTGCTGTTTCAAGCATTGTAATGATTGAGCGGCGGATCGTGAGAGCTTTTTGGTTGAGTTCAGTCAGAGATTGCATGGTAAGTTTTCAAATCTTTATCTGTAATTAAGTGTAGATACAAGAAGGAAGTGTGTAAAGAGCAGTCCGCGACAAACCAGCCGTATATTTTTTGTGATAAACATATAAAATAGGTTCACTCTTGTGCGAAACAAAATGTTTTAGTACAGTACAGTTAAGCACATTCACTAGACCTCTATGCGCAAAAACGTCAAAACACTTCTCACTCAAATTTTCAGCTTATACAGTATTTTTACCTTAGTTTTTCAACCACTTCTTCTTTCCGCCGCCCTACTTCTTCCTACAGCTGTTAGAGCTCAAGAGGTAGTTGCTGCAGCACCAACCAATGTCGTGGCGTCTTACAATGCTGATAGCCATGAGTTTACTTTTTCGGGTAGCTCCGCTGCTTCGTTGGACTATTTATTGAAATATACCGCAACTGTCGAGGGTAAAGAACTAGAGCAAGGCTTGACTGGCACCGCTGCTGTTGATACAGGAAAGTTCTTTGTCACTCGATTAGCGGCCAGTTGTTCAGGTGCTGACTGTGTGCCGCACACCCCGACTAGTGGAACGCTTACCTTTACTCAAAGTGATACTAGTTTTCCATTTTCTATTACCGATCAAGGCTTATGGCTTGAGTCACAAGCTGGCCAGGTTATTTCTAAGATTGCGACCGGTGTGGAGTACAAGGCTCCGCAAAATGATGGTGTTTCAGTCAAGTTTACTACCCTTCCTGCTGGTGATAATTGGTTGGTGATTAAGGAAATTACGCTTACTCCAGAACAGATGGAAGAGCTCGGCTCTCTTTCAGATAAAGCTTACGAGTTTTTGACAAACATGCCAAATGGTAGTTTTACGTATGATCTGCAGTTGCCACTCAATGGTGCAGCAGATCAAAATGTCAGAATCCAGTACGCTTCTTCTATTGATAATTTACTAGGAGGTTCTGACAGTGTTGCAGTTATAAAAACCACAGATTCAGTTACTGTCTCAGGCTTAGATCACTTTACAGTCTTTGTGGTAACCACAGATCCTGGAGCTGACTGTACAGGAGGTGTCTACAGTGCTGGCGCATGTTATGCGACTTTACAAGCCGCTATCGATGCCGCTGCGCCAGGCGACACTATTGAAGTCCAAGATGGCACCTATGTTTTGACTTCAACACTCAATGTGAACGAAGAAGTTTCGATTATTGGTGAAAGTGAAGTCGGTACAATCATTGATGCTTCAGCAAATGGCGCATCATGGGGAATTAGAGTTTCTGCAAACAATGTAACGCTTAAAAATCTGACAGTGTTGCCTCCGCTCGGCCCGGGTGCCATTGGAACAAGTGGTGGGGGTGGCTTCCCAATTCACGTTTCAAATGTGCCAAGTTTGGTACATAACGTCACTTTAGAAAACATCACTATCGAGGACTCAAATCGTACGGCTTTTGATTTACACGGTGTAGAAGGTGGAACGCTCAAAAACCTAACAGCCAAAAACAGTCGCTATGGTAATGGTCTCCAACTGAGTGGTTCAAAAAATGTTACAGTTGAAAACTTTACCAGTCAAGATAACGCTTGGGGTGGACTCGCACTCTATAATTCTGGTCCTCTAATCTTAAACCGCTCAACAAGTGACATTACTCTCAAAGGAAATACATTCTCAATTGCTGAAGCTAATGGTATTTATTCTCAAGCTGAACATGCTTTGCCAATTACAAATATCACTGTAGAAGGCTATGACTTCAAAGTTACCAACGATATGTACCGTCCAGGTGCTGCTGACTATATTCATTATCAACAAGACCTCACGGATGCAACAGCATTTGCTTTAGCATTATTCAATGTTCCTCCATTTAACATAGTTAACACCGCCTCGGTTATTCAACAAATTTCTACAGAAGATTACTATGTAGCTCCTACAATGGAGATTGCTCGCGCATTAGCTCTAGTTGCAGCCACTCATGATGTAATCTTGACTGATGGTACATTTGCAGCAGAAGATTTATCTGGAACGTATGCCGACGATGTGACTGTGCACTCGCTCACTGACGCTGCTTCAAGTACTGTGCAGGGTTTAAACCTCACAGGTTCTACGTTTAATGGTTTGATCTTTGATGCACTCACCTTTACGGGTGATAGTTCGGGGTATGGCAATAATAGTTTTACAATTGCCGGAAATGGTTCATATCAAAACTTGAGTATTACAAATAGTATATTTGATGGCGAAAGTGTTGCTGAACGTCATGCTATTTTCTTAAATCGAGGTTTTGATGGGTTTACCTTAGAAAATAATCAGTTTACTGGATATAACGGTTCAGCAATCGGGACGGTCTACTCTGTAGTCTTTGCCGAAGCTCAAGATTTTACGCCAACAGGTTTGGGTGATAACTTTGTAGCCCGCGGTAACTCACTTACTGATTCTACTGCGACCAACTTTATTGAAGCGTTCAGATGGAAAAATATTTTGATGGAACAAAATACCGTTACGGCTCAAATTGGCCGTTTGATGGCTTGGGCTTATGAT
Source organism: uncultured Pseudomonadales bacterium (assembly GCA_964443885.1). Lineage (GTDB taxonomy): Bacteria > Patescibacteriota > Microgenomatia > UBA1400 > PJMF01 > OMIS01. The sequence goes on along the minus strand of CAYUES010000016.1, from coordinate 9,154 downwards.
ACAGACTTGATCGAATCGGTGACTATTCAAAATAATACCGCTACTGTTTCTGCAGGTTCAGGAGTTGGAGCATATTATCTCAATGGTGTTACTACAATTCAAAATAACTCGGTAACTGGCGCAGCTACCTGTTTGACTACAACGGGAATTGCAGATCTAACTGTAACGGGAAATACGCTCAGTAACTGTACAACTCGCGGCCTCTTCTTTGATGATTCCGATGGGTATGTACCTCCAGTTGCAGCCGAGATTAGTGGAAATACATTTTCAACAAGTCCAGTCGGTGTCGAAAACTCTGCGCAAACATTTGAGCTCAATATCTGTAATAACCAATTTATTGGAGTAACTGCTCGTACCCTCTCTGATCCTGGGCCGTTTGCCGCATGTACAACTATAGCTCCGACAAACGTTGGATATAACGTCGACAATGGTGGCGGCGATACCTACGCTGTGCCACATCCAGATACCGAACTTACCTGTGGTGCAACGACAAATATCAATGGTGTCTCACACCATTGGACTGATGTCGCTTCAGGCAGTGCGGTTATAAAATATCAACGTCAATATCAAACACCAACTAACTTGACCTGGTCAGGCAATGAAATTTATCCTAATTCATATTCCAACTTTAGAACCTTTGGTGGCGGAGTGGGCAGTGTTGGAACATACAATAGTCGTGTTCGCGCCTTCTTTGACTTCAACAATAATAATATTTTAGATGGTGATGAGCCAACTTCAGAGTGGAGCCCAAATAGTTGTCAAATCACCTATGATCCAGCATATCGAGATTCTTACATACTCTCAGGTATGAAGTTCAATGATCTGAATGGAAATGCTCAAAATGATTCAGAGCCTGGCTTGGGTGGCTGGACCATTAAAGCTGTAGATGCTACTCCAGCAGCAACACTCACCGTAGATTCCCGAGACATAGCTGGCACAACTTCTTCTCTATTACCAGCTGGCCAATACTTATTTGTAGTGAGTGGTGACTGGACAAATCGCAATAGTTCTTTAGAACGATATGATGCTGACTTTAGTACTTTAGATAATTGGATAACTCACGATGATGGTCTGACAGGATATGGTGCAGGATTTGCAGATTTGCAAGTAAATAATGGTTTTGTGGACTGGACACCTTTTGCTGTAAACCATGAGTATCTACTCAACTACACCCTGGATTCTGAAGGCACTATAAACTTTGCAGTATTTGATGGACCAAACGGTGGTTCAAAAACAGTTGGCTGGTATGGGGATAATAACGGTACGTTGCAGGTGACGATCTATAAAGTATATGACGAAATGCAAACACTAGGTGACGGTAGTTATGAATTAACTGTTCCTGCTAGTGCTACAGATATTCGTCTCTATGAGTTGCCTCAAGATGGTTGGTATCAGACCTATCCTAGTGCAACTCGCTATCATTCGTTGACGATGGCAAGTGCCGATGTTGCAGATTTAGATTTTGGAAACAGACTCGTTCCTGAATATTCAGATGTGATGGTCTGTAAACAAAGTAGTACAGCTGAACCACTAGAGGGATGGACAGTTGGTTTAGCTACGGCTACCGGCAGCGATATTAGTATTCCTGTCAATGGAACAAGTGCTGCCAGTCAAACATTACCAGCAGGTGACTATGTTGTATTTGCTAATGGTACCTATAAATATGGTAGTGCAGCGATGATTGCTGATGCGGGATATTCATATCGACCAGCTGGAATTCCGTTTGGTAATAATGACTGGGTAAGTGGGGATGTGCTTGGTACCCCAGGTGCTTTAGAAGTAAAACTGAATAGTGCCAATATCGATTGGACCCCATTTGCTCCATCTCATGCTTATACAAAACTGATGACAGGTTTTGCAGGTGGTACTGTGGCTGTAGGAAATATTTACGATAGTAGTTATGCAGATAATGCCAATAATGGTAATTTGCGTGCACGATTTGAATCTGTAGTTCACCAAGGTGTAACGGCAGACAATGGTTGTGTGACCTTTACTGATGTTGAATATGGTGAGTATGCACCATTTGAGGTAATGCAATCTGATTGGGAGTTTGCTTCAGTGGCTATGAATAGTCAAACATATACAACACAGCCAGCAATACTAACAGTAGATGCGCCAGAAGAAAACGCATGGTTTACTAATACATACGTAGGTGAGGTTGAACCAACAGCCACGCCAACAACTTCTCCGTCACCCACCCCAACTCCATCACCTACTGTTGAGCCAACACCCACCCCGACTCCAACTCCGCCATCAATTTTAGGCGCTTCTACGACTTCCAGTGACGGCGGCGGTGGTGGCACCACGCCTGCTTCACCTCCAGTTTGTAGTGATACCAAACCAAGCTCTGCTCCAAACTTACAAGTAGTTGCTTCAGGGCCTAACTCTGTAACTTTATCTTGGTCGAGTGTCTCACCAGTTACCCACTATGCACTCTTCTTTACGGGCAGTAACGGTGGCAATCACGGCGCAAGTAACATTGGCAACATAAATTCATATACAGTTGATAATCTCTCTGGTGGTGTTACCTACACGTTTGAAGTCTTTGGTGTAAATGGCTGTATGCCTGGTGATCGTTCAAATACAGTTATTGAAGGTTCAGCACTGACTGGTGGTCCTGTAATCGGCGGTCCAACTGGTCCTGCCGGTGAAGTGCTAGGTGTTGATACCGAAGTGGACGAAAATGGAAATCCTATTGATGGTTCAGAAGAAGTTGAATCAGCAGGTGAAGTTCTAGGTGACTCAATTGGTGTCTGCGTAAACTGGAAACAATACCTGCCACTAATTATGCTCGGACTGCAGTTACTTCTTGTAATCTTGATTGAAGTCTTTATGCGCGACTTCCGCACCGGTAAGTACATAGCGCTTGGTATTGCCAGTGTTTGTGTAGCAGCCGCATTTTACTGGCTGCGTGACTGTGACTGCAGTGGCACTGTTCAGATCTTGGGCATACTCTGCCAATGGTTCTGGATAGTTGCCCTATTTGTTCTGAGCTTTGTCCGAGTCAGTGCGAATGCTGTAAACGAAGAATAATCCCAATTTACCTCATTTTTATTTAAAACAAATAATTTTTTGTTCTAACTGTCTTTAGCGTCCCATAGTTTGTATTTTTACTGATATCTAGTATAATACACAGAATACACATTATATGTGTATGATTTTTGAATGTAGAAAGAGTTGAACCGAGGACAATTACTGTGCTCAGTGTTCGGCCCTTGCTCGTTAACATGATACGAATTATCGACTGTTGGAGTCGGAATACAGCTGCTGGGTTGCTTTAATTAGTTTCCTGGCAGTTTTACTCCGATTCCACAGTCATGAAGTTTATGGGCAGATAAGTTTGATGTCTGTAGAAACGGAAAACGCGCGCCAACTTGGCGCCAGATCTATGATGTAAGTTTGTTTACTCACAGTTTAACCAAGTTTTTCAATGTTCAGATGAGGTGAGCAATTCGTATCATGTATCTTCCGCCCTGGTCTAAACAACCAGGGCGGCTTTCGTTTTACACACAAATTTCTTTTATTATTTTTCACAGTACCTAAAATTCTCGCACCCTTCCACATCCCTCTCTCCTCTAGCACAACCTACTTTGCAGTAAATTCTTGCAATAAAAACTCACACATGCTTCCCCAATAAATTTTGCTCCACTAACCAAACTCAGACTTGCACCAATTACCCCAAAGAGACTACTATGGAATGAGTAGTAGTAAACCCTGAGGGGCGATTTGTTCGTACCATGACTCATAGTGGCAATAACATCTTCATGATCGGCTGGGAGTATCCACCTCACAACAGTGGCGGTCTTGGCGTCGCCTGCGAAGGTATGACACAGTCATTGGCAGGGTTGAATACGCAGATTTACTTCACGCTGCCCTATTCACTCAATCTGCAAGTGCCACACATGCAGGTGTTGGAGTGCAGTGACCCAGCTTGGTTCATCGATGCTCCCAATACCGCACCCCCATTTTCTGCATACGCAGGTGTGTTACGTCCGCCAACTGCATTTGATTCAAGAGAAATAAACGTCAGTTCACTGTCAATTTTGCCTTCTTCTGAACTTGAAAACAAAGTTGACCGCTATGCCGAGCTGGTTACCGATACAGGCGCCTCAGCGCGCAATCACGTCGATGTGATTCATGCGCACGACTGGATGTCGTTTCCTGCCGCCTTAAAACTCTCCCAAAAAATTAAAAAGCCTTTTATTGCCCATATTCACTCCACCGAGCTTGATCGAATTCCCAATGGCTATGGTAGTGAGTTCATCATGAAAACTGAGTATGAAGGTATGGTGCAAGCCACCCGGGTGGTTGCCGTGAGCTACTATACCAAAAATCTGCTTGTTGAAAAATATGGGATTGATCCAGATAAAATCGATGTTGTTCACAATGGAATCGTCCCACTCGGCAGTCAAGAGCGCCGGATAGTTGGTCAGGAATCATTTGCTCGCGAGCGCCCGGTGGTTGTTTTTATGGGTCGCCTCACTATGCAGAAAGGTGCCGAGTACTTCTTGGCATTGGCCAAAAAAGTTCTAGAGCGCGTGCCTGATGCACTTTTTATTGTAGCGGGCGATGGCGATATGTACCATGAACTGCTGCTGAAAACTGCCGACAAGCGACTGTCCGCATCCCTGCTGTTTAGTGGTTTTGTCCGTGACACCCAACGCAATCGACTGCTCAACCGAGCTGACGTTTTTGTGATGCCGTCGCTTTCCGAACCGTTTGGTTTGGTTGCACTCGAAGCAGCGCAGCGCAACACACCAGTGATTGTTTCTAAAAATGCGGGTGTCAGTGAAGTAATGCCGAGTAGTATTAGGGCGGACTTTTGGGATATTGATAAAATGGCTGATGAAATTACCCGATTGGTGGTCAAACCTGACTACAGTCAAAAAATAATTACCTCCCAACTCTCAGATTTGCAGTTGGCCACCTGGAAAAACGCTGCTACCAAGCTCAAAGCCATTTACCATAAAGCGTTCATGGGGGCATAAACTATGCCGCAAGTTTGTTTGTACATGCAACTGCATCAGCCCTGGCGACTGGGTGACTTCACGATCTTTGATCTAGGCAATAACGTTTCGTACTTCGAGGATCAAACTGAACACAATAAACTCATTTTCCAAAAAGTTGCTCAAAAATCATACCTGCCGATGCTTAGTTTGCTCAAGAAACTGCTAGCCAAGGAGCCAGATTTTACTTGTACTCTTTCTCTGTCTGGGGTGTTTGTCGATCAAGCGTTGGCGTTTGAACCGAAAGTGATTTCACTGATCCAAGACTTAACCAAGACAGGCCGAGTCGAGTTGTTGGCCGAAACCTACTATCACTCGCTGGCGGCTCTCTACTCTACCTCGGAATTTGAAGTTCAAGTCTGGCGTCAAGTCCAGCTGATGAAACAGCTCTTCAACTACACACCTCAAGTTTTCCGCAATACAGAGCTCATCTACTCCAATGACATCGCTCAAAAAGTTGCTAACCTTGGATTCAAAGGTATGCTGACCGAGGCTGTTGATCGATATCTGGGTGAGCGACCAAAAACTCAAGTTTACTACAGTGCCCCAGCTGCAGGAGTCCAAAACGAGGTTATTGATACGATACATATCTTAAAAACTTCTGCCCCAACAAAAAAACTAGAGCAAAAAAACTCAGAAACTGCGCAGGCCGAGGAAGCTAACTCATACACTCCGCTCCCGCTCCTCCTCAAACACGCCCAGCTTTCTGACGACGTAGCGTTTCGATTTAGCGACCGCAACTGGCAGTGGTTCCCGCTGACGGTGGATCGGTATCTGGATTGGCTTGAGGTCTATGGTGAAGATGAAGTCGTTAATTTATTTATGGACTTTGAAACGTTTGGCGAACATCAATGGGAAGACACCGGGATTTTTGAGTTCTTTGCTGATTTTGTGCACCGTTTTACCGAGAAAAGCTGGAACAAGTTCGTAACTCCGACCCAAGTTTTTGCCAAAGAAGCGCGCGCCCAGAAGTACAACCCTGCTACCAAGTGGTCCAAAAAAACCGCCCCCATTCCCAAAAGCAGAATCTACGATGTGCCAGAACCAATTTCGTGGGCGGACGTTGACCGCGACTTAACTGCCTGGCGTGGTAATCAGCTCCAAGTCGATACTTTAGAAAAAATGTATGAACTTCAAGATAAAATGTATAAACTCAAAGATGAAAAGGCCTTAGACAACTGGCGCAAACTCCAGACGAGTGATCACTTCTACTACATGTGCACCAAGTGGGCGGCTGATGGTGACGTCCATGCCTACTTTAGCCCGTATAACTCACCGTATGAAGCGTATCGGCGGTACTCAGTAGTACTGGCGGATTTGATGGGGAATTTGAAGTAACTACAGTGAGATTACTGTGTCTGCTATTTGTTTCATTCCTTTTGCTCCAAAAATTATATATACTGGAGAGGTATGGCACGCGCACTCACACTAGGAAATGGTTCACTATTAGTTTGTCTCGACGAGTTTGGTTTCGTCCGTGATTTTTACTATCCGTACGTGGGCTTGGAAAACCACGTCGCTGGTGAACGGCACCGGATTGGGATTTGGGTCGGTGGCCAGTTTTCTTGGATCGATGATGGCAACTGGGAGATCACAATTGGCTATAAACCAGGCACGATGGTGGGCTACTTGGTGTGTAAAAGTGAAAAACTGCAAGTCACGATCGTCATGGAAGACATTGTCTACAACGAGGCCGACATCTTTATGCGCCAAGTCGACGTCTATAATCATCGCAACGAATCGGTTGATATCCGAGTCTTTTTCCACCAAGTTTTTTATATTCAAGAAAGCAATAAACGCAACACTGCCTTTTACGATCCGACGCACAACTCTGTTGTGCACTACAAGGGGCGCCGGATTTTTGTGGTCAATGGGGTAACTGAACAGGGTGGTCAAATTGATGACTACTCGGTGGGCGCCTACAAGTTTGAGGGTAAAGAAGGTGTATTCCGTGACGCTGAAGATGGTAACCTGACTAAAAATGCGGTGGAACACGGCTCGGTGGACTCGGTAATTCGCTTCTGTGTGACTGCAGAACCCAACTCCAAGTCCCGCCTCTATTACTGGATCACTGCTGGCAAAACGCTCGAGGAAGCCTACGAACTTAATCGGCTCGTTCTCGAGAAACAACCTGAATCGTTCTTGCACTCAACTGAAAGCTATTGGCATGCTTGGCTCAAAACCAAGAAGTTTGATCTGCTCGACCTTTCTGAAGACCAGAAGAAACTGTTTAACACCTCGCTCTTGATCTTGCGCTGTCACATGGATAATCGCGGTAGCATCATTGCTTCCGCCGATAGTGCGATGATCGAGTTTGGTAAAGATGACTATTCGTACATGTGGCCGCGCGATGCTGCCTACATCGTCAAGACAATGTGTAAAGCTGGTTTTGCCGAAATAACCAAGCCATTTTTCTTGTTCTGTAAAGACGTTTTGCATCAAGATGGTTATCTCCACCACCGTTTCCGCCCCGACAAAAGTTTGGGCTCAACTTGGCACTCCACTACCACCCAGCGTGACTGGTTGCGTGACAAGATCTTGCAGCTGCCAATCCAAGAAGACGAAAGTGCCAGTGTCTTAGTGGCACTCTGGGAGTACTACGAAACCTCACAGGATCTAGAGTTTATCGAAGCGCTCTACAAACCTTTGATCGAAAAAATTGCCCAGTTCTTGGTGAACTTCCGTGACAAATCAACGGGCTTGCCGCTGCCTTCCTATGATTTATGGGAAGAAAAGTTTGGTGTTTCCACCTATACTTGTGCGGCAGTCTATGGAGGTTTGATGGCAGCGGCGCGCTTCAGTGAGTTACTCGACAAACGCAATCACATGCGTGACTTCAAAAAGGCTGCCCAAGAAGTGCGCGATGCAGCCTGCACGCACCTTTTTAGTAAAGAACTCGACTCATTTGTCCGAACCGCCACTATTGAAAATAACCAAGTAATTCTTGAAGAAATAGTCGATGCTAGTACCCTTTTTGGACTTTGGTACTTTGAGATGCTCAAACAAGATCATCCGCTTTTTATCAAAACGCAGCGCCAAGTCGAAGCCCGACTCAAAAGCCCAGGCCCAGTCGGTGGCTACATTCGCTACGAGCTCGACAACTACTTCAAATCAACTGATCTCTCCAATCCTTGGTTCATCACCACTCTTTGGGAAGTCGAGCGCATTCTACTGCAACCCACAGTCACCCTGACTGATTTACAGTACGTGGAACAAGTCCTAGGCTGGATTATGAACTTCACGTATTCTTCAGGAGTGTTGGCAGAACAACTCAATCCATACACTGGCGAATCACTTTCAGCTACTCCACTAGTCTGGAGTCATGCCGTTTATGTTGAAACAGTGCTGTTGTATGTCGAACGTAAAAAAGAACTGGAAAACCTCGAGAAGCAAACCGCCAGGGTTATGCACGAGTTATAACTTGTCGCTTGAAACGATCTTGCTTCACCGCTAGGATGCAACTATGCAGAAACTTTATCTAGGAATCGACGGAGGTGGCACTAAGACCGATGTGCTCTGTACTGACGCAGAGTTTCACGAGTTTGGCCATGGTTCGTCGGGGCCAACTAACTTGACTTCTACTACGATTGGCGCGGCTAGTTTTAACCTCAAAGAAGCGATTCGCCAGGCTTTAGAAAATGCACCCCCAGAACGAGAAATTGTCTCAGCAGTGATGGGTTTGGCGGGCATGGACACCCAACGTGAGTATGAAGTGGCGTATAAAACGTTCATGGATATTTTGAAGCCCTTTGGAATCGAGAACTTTACTCTGGTAAACGATAGTTTAATCGCACTCGCCAATGGCTCCGATAATCCAAATTCTTTGATCATTATTTCAGGCACAGGTTCGATTTGTATGGGACGCAACGAACGCCAGCAGACAGCCAAAGCCGGCGGCATGGACTTTTTATTAACTGATCAAGGTTCGGGCTATGAAATTGGTCGCCATGTCTTGCGGGAAGCAGTCAAGAGTTTTGATGGCAGACGCCATAAAACAATTTTAGAAGACTTAGTTTGCCGCCACTTTACGATTCCTGATATTGGCCACCTCAAGACAGAAGTCTATAACCCGCTCCTGAATAAAATTGAAGTGGCGGAACTTTCCCAACTGTGTAGCAAAGCCTATGAAGTTGGTGATGAAGCGGCAA
>CAYUES010000015.1:15809-19962 GCA_964443885.1 uncultured Pseudomonadales bacterium | reverse complement strand
GTATAAACAGCACCGACCTGACCTAATTATCTGTGATGACATTGAAGATTCATCTTCAGTGAAAACCAAAGAAGGACGTAAGCGTATCCGCGAACTATATAGTAGTGAAATCGCTCCTCTGGGTGACTTGAATACCAAGATTGTAATGGTTGGAAACTACTTACATCCAAACTCACTCCTGGCAACTCTCAGAGAGTCAATTAGAGCAAAAAAGTTATCGGGTAAGGAACTATTCATTCCGCTAATTAATGACGAGAAACAAATTGCTTGGCCTCAGAAGTTTCCTGATCTAGCTAGCGTGAAGCAACTAGAAGAACGTGTAGCAGATATGCGAATCTGGACTCAAGAATATATGCTCAAGATCGTGCCTGAAGAAGATCAACTCATTAAGTATGAAGATATTCGTTGGTATGACAACTATCCAGCAGGTTGGGAACCATATTTTCAATTCAGAGCGGCTGGAGTGGACTTGGCGATTAGTAAGAATGATAAAGCTGACTACACGGCAATTGTTTCGGGAGCGGTCTATCGACATAACAACGAGTACCATATTTTCGTAGATCGCAATCCAACCAACGAGAGACTTAATTTTAGAGAAACCATAGATTTTCTGATGGACTTCAAAAAAGTCTATCCAGACACACATCTGTTTATCGAAAGTACCAGTTACCAGCAATCTCTAGCTCAACAGCTTTTGCATGAAGGTATAGATGCACATGATGTGCAGATTGGTAATTTAAGCAAGTTAGAGCGTTTAGCGGCTGTTGGATATTGGGTACGTCGTGGACAAGTTCATTTCCCCAAAGATGGTTCAACTGACTTAGTAAACCAAATGGTTAATTTTGGAGCCGAAAAGCATGATGATCTGGTAGATGCCTTTACTTTACTCTGTTTGCAGGTGATGGAGTATGCCAAAACAGGAAGTACTCCTAGCTCTATTAGCACTGGTCCTATCAGAGTCAAGTTTGTAAACAATATGTATAGCTGGAGGTCACTGGAGCGAGCTTCGGCAAGAAAGTTCGGATCATCAAGGTTTAATGTAAGAAATCTAGAAAATGATCCGTATGGGTGGTAGCTAAACCAAGTCGCTCAGCTTAACTTTTATAGCTTTTGCAATCTTCTCCAAGATTTCAAGAGATGGAACATTGCGACCTTGCTCAATGTAGCCCATATAGGCTCGACTAATACCGACCTTGTGGGCTACTTCCTCTTGAGACATTCCAGTCTTCTTACGATAGCGTTGCACCTTTTTACCCAATACTTTGGGAAGTTTGGCGTTTTTTCTCATGCCTCCATTGTTTTGCCAGGAGGCAATTTATACCACTAAGTGAGAGTTAGCAATTTAGCCTGGCATTAGCCTTGATTTTATGCTAACTGTAGCTTATCATTTGATCAGGAAGAAAGAACAAAAATATGCCAATCATCGTCTCACAAAATGGAAAAAATGCTCAAAAAGTAGATTCAACTCCCTTTGGACTGGAAGACAGATTGCAGGAATACATTCTAGATAACCCCAACTCTATTCCTCTGTACGAAATACGAGATGATATTGAGTTAGTACTCCTATCTCGTGAATTTCAAACCAATAGTGGACCAATCGACGCAATTGGAGTGGATGCTGAAGGAAATCTCTACTTAATAGAAACAAAGCTCTACAAAAATCCTGATAAAAGAACAGTCGTTGCTCAGGTCATGGATTACGGAGCTGCACTTTGGAAACATCTAACCAACTTTGAAGACTTTATGATGATGCTTAACAAGCATTCTCAAAGTAATTTTCAATGTTCGGCTACTGAAAAAATTCAAACCTATTTTAATCTTACTGATGAAACAACGGAAAAAGTTCTGGAGAGAATGAGAAATAATCTTGATGAGGGTAAGTTCAAATTTGTCATACTCATGGATAGTTTGGATGACAGGCTCAAAGATTTAATTCTCTACATCAATCAGAACAGCAAATTTGATATCTACGGAGTAGAACTTGATTATTATCAACACGAATCATTTGAAATTACCATTCCAAAACTATTTGGAGCTGAAGTTAAGAAAAGTATTGGGGCTACTACCAGTGATACTGTAGTCTACACACAAGATGACTTAATCTCTGCCTATGCCAGCATAGGTTTTGAAGACAAAATTAGAGAAATATTGCAAACCTATGATCAAATAAATCAAGGTAGTTATCCAGTAAAAAATGTTACCGCTAATAAATCAGCTAAAAGCATTAATCTGTACTTCAACCTCCCCGCTACTGACTCGTTTAAAGACTTAGCTATTAGCATAGGAGTAATGCGTGGGAAACCGCTCGATACACTTGATCTATGGTGTTACTCTCCAGAACAACAGGATCAATTGATCGAAGCTATACAAAACGTGCTTGGAATACCTGCAACTAAGCTTGTACCAGAGTCAAACTATGGTCGAATTGGTCAATGGCCTCTGAAAGACTTCTCCCAAGAAAAGCTTCTGAAACTCTTTGAATCACTCGCTTAACTGCGGCTAGACTTCCCACCAGATCGCGGTACCTTGTGTCCTAAGAAAGGAAACAAGATGCCAATAAAATACTGCCTGTATGCCCGCAAATCTTCAGAATCTGACGAGCGACAAACCATGTCGATTGATTCTCAAATTAAGGAGATGAAAACACTTGCAGAGCGTGAAGAGCTGAACATAGTTGAAATGAGGCAGGAAAGCCATTCTGCAAAGAAATCTGGAAATAGACCAGTATTTGTAAAACTGCTGGATGACATTGATAAAGGATTATTTAATGGGATCCTCACATGGGCACCTGATAGATTGAGTCGTAATGCTGGAGATCTCGGATCACTGGTAGATTTAATGGATCAAGGCAAACTGCATGAGATTAAAACATACTCTCAAAGCTTCAAGAATAATCCGAATGAAAAATTCCTACTCATGATTCTCTGCTCACAAGCAAAGCTTGAGAATGATAACAGAGGCATTAATGTTAAAAGAGGACTCAAAGCAAAATGTGAGATGGGGATTCGCCCAGGAGTTGCCCCACTTGGATATCAAAACGTTCTGAACAATAACAGAATTAGTGAAGTAGTTCCCGACCCAGAGAGAGCTTGGGTCGTCCAGGAAATTTTCAAGCGAGTAGCTGAAAAAGGACATAGTGGTAGAACTATTAGAAAATGGTTAAAAGAGATTGACTTCAAAACTAAGAATGACAAGCTATTAGCTCTCAGTAAAATCTACTCCACGCTAAAAAATCCTTTCTACTATGGAGAGTTTCAATACGGCGATGATTGGTACAAGGGAATTCATGAACCACTCGTAACAAAGGAACTCTGGGATAAAGTCCAAAAACAACTACTGACCCCTCCAAAGAAATGGCACAAAAAGAAATTTCCATTCAAAACTCTCTGTGTCTGTGGATCATGCGGAGGCGGAGTGACAGCTGAGGAAAAATATAAAAAGCTCAGATACGGTGGCTTCAATAAACATGTCTACTACCACTGCGGAAGATCAGTCGACTATGATTGCGATGAACCGTACATTACTGAAGAAGATCTTATCAAACAACTGCTTGCTCACATCAATTCAGGAAATATCAAAATTCATAAAACTAAAATAGCTAAGAAGTTAAAATCAGATGTAGAGCGGTTCCATAGATTGAGATCAGAAGTTCTTCATCAAGAATTCTTGTCAGGAAATCTTGGTGAGATTGAAACTTCAGCCGTTAAGTCGAATGATGAAGAAATGGCGATCAATTACATTAAGCATATTTTAAAAACTGGAAGCTCGGATGACAGAAGAGAGGTGTTGGGGATGATTAAAACAAAATTTGTACTCTCTCATAGACAATTGTTAGTTATCTAAATGCCGCGAGCACTCCTTATTTCCTGTGTAGATTGAATTAAAGCAGAAGCATATTTTTCAGATGTCTCGACAAATTCCTTAATATATTCATGAGAATCTAGTGCTGCAACATCATGTTCGAAATCAAGGAAGTCAACGTCACGATAATTTGCTTTTATTCTCATCCAGTAGAAGTAATCAATAATTAAAAACTGTTTTGGTTTTAATTGAGTGTCACGCCTTTGTCTAGCTGAGACAGTTCTAAAATTTTGTATATTATTTTTTTGCATCCAGTCAACTTTTATATATTCAGTCATTTTTTTTCTAATTG
>CAYUES010000015.1:0-15799 GCA_964443885.1 uncultured Pseudomonadales bacterium | reverse complement strand
TCATGTAATAGCTGGTTCCAATATTACTTCCTGAAGAAGTTCTAAATGACTGGGCCGTTTCCCAAACACTTACTTCAGATAGAACTGCAGTAGAAGGATTGTTAAAACTTATTTGACCAGAATTAAGTTTATTGAGTAAAGATCTTCTTACTCCTGTATGCCCACCATTTCTGAAACCACAGTGATCATCAGCAAGATAATAAAGGAAAATTGATTCTAAATAATACAATCTGTAATAACACTTTACTGGAATCCAAGGAGCAATGACTGAAGCATACGCAACTTCTTGCTCACATGCGTCAAGTTCAGACTCGATGCTTAAGTGAGTGATTTCAGAGAGTCTTTCAAATCGCGATGTAATAGCTGGATCTAAATAACTGTTTGTAGAAATATGTATAGCCAAGTCTAAATTTGAAAAGTGATGGTTTAAGCACTTTATATAATTCCAGTGAGTTCGAAACATCTCACTTGTAGTATCAACAGATGGTGAATAAGGGAAATTAAATGGCATTCGTATCGAAATATATCATGATATATCATTTTTATACACGGCTGTTAAACTGAAGAATGTTGAAATCAAGGAAATTTAGCAAGCCCCATCAACCCATTCTACGGTATTAGACGGGTCTGCCAGAACTTTTCGATTGTTGCGGGGAGGATGGGATTCTCACCGCGCAACGTTTACCTCTGTTAGTTATAGGTCTTAGAGCCATTTTAGCTTACAAAACCAGCTATTCAACTAGTAGAATAGGTGTATGAATATACAAATAATTGAAGGTACTGAAGGAGCACAACAGGCAGAAGACATTGCAATTATTATTGATGTATTGCGAGCTGCTACTGTCTCAGCTTATTTACTTGATGCTGGTGTTGAATCTATTATCCCAGTATCTACATCTGATGAAGCATTTAGTTATAAGAAAGCCAACTCAGATGTTCTTCTGGTAGGTGAAGACAAAGGTATTAAGATTCCAGGTTTTGACGTTGGTAACTCTCCTAGTGAAATAGAACAACGAAAAGATCTTTATGGAAAACAGGTTATTCATCGTAGCTCAACTGGAACACAAGGGCTCGTGAATGCTCAAAACGCAAAGCAAATTATTTTTGGGAGTTTCGTTACCGCTGGAGCTATCCTCAGCTATTTAAAGAATCAACCAAACCAAGATATAACACTCGTGCCCATGTATGCCTTGGAAGATCAGTTATTTGCAGAATACCTTAGAGATCATTTAACTGATGGACAGCCTATTGCCATGGAAGCCATTAAAAATAAACTTACTCAACATCAATGGTTACAGAAAAGTTTTCTAGATCCTGACAATCATAATTTTCCAGAAGATGATTTTCACCTTAGTTTAGAAACTGATGTATTTGATTTCTTTCCAATAGTTCACGAAGGAAAAATTATTAAGAGCACTCAATTATGAAATCAAGTGCTCCAAAAAACTATATTTGTCCAATTTGCTTAGGTAATCAAGGTGTTGAAAATGAAGATACTCTGCTCAAACAAGCAGATTTGGTTTTCCGTGATGACCTTGTGAGTGTATGGCTTAATTCGTTTTGGATTAAAGGTAATGAAGGGCATGTCATTATTGTTCCCAATCAACACTTCGAGAACATTTATGATCTACCAGAAAAAATTGGACACCGAATCTTTGGTATTTCAAAATTAATGAGCAAAGGCATTAAAGAAGTTTATGAATGCGATGGTATTACGATTCGCCAAAATAATGAATCAGCAGGTGATCAGCACGCGTTTCACTACCACCTTCATATCTTTCCAAGATATGAGAATGATATTTTTAATCAGGAGCTTACCAAGAAAAGCTTCTTGTCTGACCCCAAAAGAAGAATCGAGTATGTGAATAAGTTAAAGAAATATCTTATGGAGAATCATGACTGAGCCACAACCAATTGGTACCTGTGCAATTATTACTAACTCTAAAAACCAAATTTTGCTAGGTAAAAGAAAGAATAGCTATAAAGCAGGACTTTATGGTTTGCCTGGTGGAAGGATTGAATTGAACGAACCGATCACCGCAGCTATTGCTAGAGAAGTTAAGGAAGAGACAGAAATAAATGGCCTGGATTTTAGTTTTATTGGTGTAGTTAGAGAAAACCAAGGAAAGTATGACTTTATCCACTTTGTCTTTTCGGCTCAAGTAACTAATCAAGAGCCAATGCTCTGTGAGCCAGATAAATGTGAAGGATGGGAGTGGATTGATATTGCTTCGGATTTAACACAGGTGCTGCCAGGACATAAAGCTGGTATCGAAATGTATAAAAACAATGAGTATCTAGCTGATCTAGTGCAGTAAATAAGTCTTTATAAGCGAACAATTTTTCACTTACACGGCTGTTAAACAGAAAAATGTTGAAATCAAGGAAATTTAGCAAGCCCCATCAACCCATTTGAAGGTATTAGACGGGTCTGTCAGAACTTTTCAACTGTTGCGGAGGTGGTGGGATTCGAACCGCAGTACAGTTACCTCAAGTAGTTATAGGTCTAAGAGCCATTTTAGCTCAAATTTTACCCTTGCGAAGTACCTGTTTCGATTTTTGGAAGATTAGTGGTCGATAATCTGTAAGTTAACCATACCTTGAGTTGCTTCAAGCTTTACTGTACCTCCAATAGGAAAGGTAATCTGTGGGGTTGTGTGGCCAAAATCTACATTTGCAATAACAGGAATACCACGGAGTTCAGCCTTTGAATGAATGATTTGTTCCAGAAGATTTCTGGTCATTCCAGTTTCCGGTTGGAATCTCCCGATAACAATACCTTTAACAGATGAAAATCCAGGCTGATGGATGATAGATTGTAAATCACGATCGAAAGTAGCCACATGTGCTTCATAATCATCCTCTAAAAATAAAACACTATCTTCTAAACTTGGCATAAATTCAGTCCCATGTAAAAGGTTTAGAGTACATTGATTGCCACCAATGATGGTTCCAGTGCAAGATCCCTGATTGATGACCCAATACCCCTCATTACCCTCAAAAGATCTGTTGTCTTGCTTTCCAACCCATCGATCATTACTCCATTCTTTTGAAGGATTAACCATAAATGGATCAGTATTGAAAAGTGCTTTTTTGAAATATTCCAAAGTGTAATTAAAACCTTCTTTGTCTCCAAAAGAGAAATAGTGTGGGCCAGAGTAAGTGACGAGCCCAGTTTTAGCATAGATTGCGTTTGCTAGTGCTGTAATGTCAGAATACCCACAAACGATCTTGGGATTTTTTCGAATAAGATCATAGTCTAAATATGACAACAACTGATTTGAGTTAAATCCGCCTATCACTGTGATAATCATTTTTACTTCTGGATCTTGAAAGGCCTGGTGAAGATCAGATACTCGATCTTCAATTGAGGACGAATCGAAGTTGTCATGTTCATATATGTGGTCACCAAATGTGAGCTTCAGTCCAAGTTGTGCAAACCGCTCATTGGCAATAGCCTTCATTTCTTGGTTATTTATCCAAGGCATAGAAAGACTTCTGGCTGGAGTAACAACTCTAACTATATCGTTTTGTGTGAGTTTTGAGGGGAAAATCTTTTTCATATTTCTCTTTATTATAGTCTAGTGAAAATACTTACACGGCTGCTAAAATAATATTTGTTTTTTTCAGCGTTTTTTAGCAAGCCCCATCAGCTCATACGAGGGTATTATACGGGTCTATCAGAACTTTTCACTTGTTGCGGAAGCGGTGGCAGCTTCGCTGCATTAGCCTGGCTCTCTTCGTTAGCCATGCGGCAGGATCTTGCCTTCGGCAAATGCCCATCTCTATCCCATTTAAACAAAAATATGGCTATGCCACATTTTTATTTAAGCGGAAGCGGTGGGATTCGAACCCACGAGCCCCATTTCTGGGGCGCAGGTTAGCAACCTGCTGCACTAGGCCACTATGCGACGCTTCCTGAATTCAAGTGCTGTGACTGGCTGATTATATCAAGGTATAGCTGATAACCAAAGCCTGAATGGAGGCCACTGCAGTACGAGTCGAGTAGGTGTTAGCCCGCGCCGCCGCCGCCACCACCTCCGCCACCGCCGCCACCACCGGAGCTACCGCCAGATGAACCTGCACCTGAGGCGCCGTAGCTACTTTCACTTGCCGAATTAATAGACGAAATTGCACTACCAATTGAGTTAAAGGACTCTGAAAAACTAGCACCACCGCTGGCTACGTTCATCCCACCCCAGTATGAAGCGAGTTGAGCCTGTTGCTCGGGACTAAAATTAACCAGAAACTGTTCGAGCACTTTTGTAGAGACGCCTAAAATTGTTCCGTACACAAGATACTTTTCCCAGAGAATGATTGAATCGATTGGATATTTTTTGGTGACGTTGTAGTCTGAAATATGCTTTTTAAATGCTTTCCACTTGGCGGCTTCCTCAGCTCCTTTGGGAGTGCGCTTTTCGCCATGACCGTGGAGGAAGATACTACATATAGAGTAGAGAAAACAAATCAGGAGCCCACCGACGGTAAGGATCAGTCCAACTGGGATTAATTGAAGTGTGGTTACGTACGACATGAGAATAAAAAACTGCGCACCGCTGAGTACAAATAATCCAACCGCTGTTAGTCCATTGGGTGCTTTTGCATGACTTTCAGTATCGAAGTAACCTTCCTGTAAATTTTCTGCAAAAGCAATTTTAGGTAGTTTTTCTCTAAAAAATTCTGAAGCAGTTATTTTATTGGCACGTACCCAACTTGAAATATCATCCAACTTAATAACCTGTTTAGATTGTCCTTGAAAACTTTCTTTGGTCGTTGGCACCCGATTGAGCAAACTTATGACACTGGCTTGAATTGAAGAAGGTTCTTTTTTGTTCTCTGAAGTTGGTTCCAAGAAGTATTTATAACTTTTGAAAAGCCAGCCTTCTTTGTTGTCACTGCGCACAATTTTGTAGTAACGATCTAACACAAGAGACAGAATAGTTGCGGTAAATGCTTTTGGTGTGAGATTTTTATTTCCGTTCAGCAGTTGTTCAACTTGTGCGGGATCAATATCGCTAGGTGGTTCCCAAAGCGTACCAGCTTGATTAATGTTGGGCAGCGGTAGGTCTTTACCATACCTCCAAAACCTTCGGAGAAAATTAACAAAAATAATTGTTGCAAGTATCGTCAAAATGCATGAAATAAAGATAAAGAACTTCGCCGCATTTTTAGCATTTTCAAGTTCTGCGATCGTATCTCGGATGAACTGCTGTTCTTGTTGGACGATTTTTTCTTTGGTGTTTGTGCCGGTAGCACTAGCGCTTACTATGGAGCGTGGGAAAATTATTCTTCCTTCAAAAAACGTGCCAACGTTGAGATTAGGTGCAATAAATGTGACTTGTTGGGCTGTGGGAATACCAACGGTGCCATTGAGGGGACCATGGAGCCACGCTTGAATTTGATCATCAGGAATGCCGGCTGGCATCGCGACGGTGACTGTAATATTATTTTGTGGCAGCTCCCATTCATCACCCACAAACTGCCAGTAGAGTTCCGCAGTGTCTTCATGGCGAGTGACAGCATTTGTGACATCATACGAAAGCACAAACGTTTTGGATTCATCAGCTGCGCGGTAAAACCATTGTATGTACTGATTATCACCTTGGTCTTGGGTGTAAAAAGTATTTTCTGGGCGAGTGTCGTCAGCCTGAAGAATTTCTAGTGCGGTGAGCTTTCGATAACAGACGCCATCTTTTTCACACAGTTTGAAGTTTTCAATGTTGTAGGGTTCGGTACGACCTGGGGACTTTGATTGATCGAGGTCGGTATTAATTGTTTGATAGGCAAAGGTGTAGTCACCTTCAAAGTTATAAGTGCGCTCTTCACTCACACTCATCGAGCCATTGGGTAAAACAGTCGCGGAAATATGTACTTTTGAGATCGAGTATTCTTTGGCTTGAAGTTGTACAGGTTGTAACGCTGTTCCAAGCAATGAAAACAGAGCGAAAGATAAAACAGCTACGAGTTTCTTCATACCTCTATTGTAGTACAAATAACTTGCAGCCGAAAAGAGAAGACTGCGTGTTAAAATAAGATGTCTTTAGACAAGAGGAGGTGTCGCATAGTGGTCTATTGCACACGCCTGGAAAGCGTGAGCTCGCAAGGGCTTCGTGGGTTCGAATCCCTCCACCTCCGCTTGGCAGATTAGATCGCCGCAGGCGATACTAAGCTGCCAAATGGGTACGTGTTGGATTATTTATCCTGCCGGCAAGTACGAGTGAAACGAGTACCTGCCTAATGCACCGAAGGTGCCTCCACCTCCGCTTGAGTCGGGATAGGCAAAATCATGAAACTAAAACATATAAATATATTCACCAAGCTACATTTATTACTGCAGTTGTTTGTTTTTTCCGTGCTAATGCCGCTATTTTTTGCAGCCTTTATTGTATTTTTTTCAAAAAGCACCCGTGGAATTGGCAATGAGTACTTTTTTGTTTATGCAAAATTCTTAGAACAACCAAAGTTTGATCAAAATACAAATGAGGTAACTGTACTACAAGTAATAGAATCCAGTATATTCTGGGACAGAAGCGATGTTTTGCCCAGCAATATTATAATGTTAAACCCACCGATTGGTGGAAATATAAATGAAACAGTCAGATTAAGAGTGAAGAAGGATTCGAGCAACACACAAATTACTTATAAATCACTTGGGTTTAGATTGAGTTTTCAAGAAATGATTCTTTTACATTGGCGATCAATTGGCGTTTGGTATAGCTGCATATCAGCAATTATTATTTTGCTTAGTTTCATCCGTACTAGAAGTTTTATAAAGAAGACTAACTCTGGTTAATTTAATCGAACAGATAAATCTTGGTATTCTCGTTCTCCTTCTAATGCTTGGTAGGTTACCATCAGTTCATTATAATATGACAGCTGGGGTTTGGCGTAATTTGCACCACCCCTTTCTATTAAATAAGTATAATATTATATTAATGAAAAAAATTATTTTAACTATAGTAGTTTTGCTAATAGGTCTGTACTTAGTTAATATACTGGTGTTGAAACCAGTTATGAAGCCGATGGGTGAATGTTTCACTATTGAAGCAGATTATATGGAATCAACATTTGTAGAGGCTGCGTTGATGAAGGATATAGATGAAGCAGAGAGAAGAGACTATATTTGTTCAACTGATGAAATTAGTTTCAATAGATTAATTGCTTGCGTCCAAGAAGCTAAAACAAAAAGTTTCTTGGGTGATTGGATAGTCAACGATTTTCCTTTAGAAATGTTAAATGCAAGAAAAAAGCTGGAAGAATCTGTTACTATTCATAATCGCATTTGCTCAGAAAATCCTTTTTTTGTCGAGAAAATATGAAGAAATATTAAGTAAAAAACTAACTCTTCAATTATAGTAAACAAAAAGGCATTTCAAGTCCAAGTACAACTTGGAACCATACAAAAATCGTAAGATTATTTTTCGAGCATGCCTTTATAGAAACATCTTTGTTATACTAACCTTCGTTCATGTTGACCTACATACTTTTTATCATTGGTTTTTTCTTGCTCATCAAAGGTGCTGATTTACTCGTTGATGGCGCGAGCGCGGTTGCCAAAAAATTTAATATTTCTTCAATCGTGATTGGTTTGACCGTTGTTTCATTTGGCACGTCGGCACCAGAGCTTGTCGTCAACGTGTTAGCTGCCTTGAGTGGCAATACCGAAATTGCGCTCGGCAACGTAGTCGGTAGTAACATTGCAAATATTTTATTAATTCTTGGTATTTCAGCGATTATTTTCCCGATGACAGTCAAGAAAAATACTGTCTGGAAAGAAATCCCATTTAGTTTATTGGCTGCTGTTTTGTTGGCGACGATGGTCAATGATTTTAGAATTGTGGGGGGTCTTTTTTCAGGATTAGATAGAATTGATGGCTTTGTTTTAATTTCCTTTTTTATAATTTTTATGTACTACACGTTTGGTATTGCTAAGGTCGATGAAAAAGGAATCGAAGCGCCCGAGATACATACCATGAGTTACCTGAAATCATCCCTCTATATTGTGGGGGGAATTACAGCGCTGGTACTAGGTGGCAAATGGCTGGTGGATGGCGCCGTCCAAGTGGCGGAGAGTTTGAACGTCAGTCAATCATTGATCGCACTGACTGTGGTGGCGATTGGAACGTCGTTGCCAGAGCTAGCAACTTCTGTTGTTGCGGCTTACAAAAAAGAATCTGACATTGCGATTGGTAATGTAGTTGGCTCAAATATCTTTAATACATTCTGGATTCTGGGTGTCAGTTCATTGATCAAGCCGTTACCATATCAAGTTTCTTCAGACAAAGATATGATTATGAATATCGTCGCTCATCTCGTCTTATTTATCCTCTTATTTGTAGGCAAACGCCATATCATTGAGCGCTGGCAAGGTGGCTTCATGCTAGCAGCCTATGTCTTGTATGTCGGCTACTTGATCAGTTTGGGTTAACCCCAAAATCAGATTGCGTCAGCGATTATTTTCTGTAATAATGAATGGTTACTATGGTAAAGGATCGCAAACTCATCCCGGTAAAGCGTGCTCACTTAATCGCCTCACTTTTTGTCTTGGCGATTTTATTTTCTGGTATCTTACTGTTTGAAAACTGGTACATGACCCAGCCACAAAAACGCGTGTTGGGTGTTGAGACCACTGAGTAGACTGTCCACCTTTATTCTTTGGCGAGTGCTCTATTTTGCAAGTTTTGAGTGAGCAAAAATGGTCCAATGATTGTTGTTAACAAGACTGTTAAGACAATCACCGAGAAAATCTGTGGAGAAAGCACGCCCAGGCTTTGGCCGATCGCTGCAAAAATTAATCCGACTTCCCCACGCGGAATCATCGCCAGTCCGACAGTTAATTTGTCTTTACCAGGTACGGGCAGCGCCGATACAACTTTTCCTAAGATTGCGGCCAGAGTCAATGCTAGAGAGAGCAAGATGGTTTTAATATCCACCAAGCTGGCAAGATCGACGCTCATACCGGTCGTCACAAAAAAGATTGGCACGAAGAAAAGGGCGAGTGGTTCAATAATTTCCTCGACACTTTTATCAGCATGAGTATTGAGTAACTGCGTCATTTTTTCTTTGGCAGCCGGGATCCACTTACTCATGTCACCTTTTAGTTCTTCAATCAAGTGTGGCTCTCGGAAGTTTCTAAAGTGGACAGGATCCAGTACCAGTCCAGCTGCAAACGCACCAATAATTGGCTCGAGTCCAATTAAGGAAGCAATCGCCGCAAAAACTAAACCAAAACTAATCGCCAACGTGAACTTAGTCCCGACACCTGTGTTGATAAGTGCAAATAACTTACTCAACTGTGGCGCCAAAAGTTGTCCAATTACCACACTCAACAAGAGGAATAAAATAGATTTAATCACAATAATAGCGATACTTGGAATAGTCACAGTTCCTTCAATCGCGAGTGAAGAAACAACCGCCAAAAGAATCAGTCCCAAAATATCATCAATCACCGCGGCCCCGAGCACAATCTGTGCAGCATTGGTTTTCATTTTGCCTAAATCTTTAAAGATCCGTGCCGTAATTCCGACCGAAGTTGCTGCTAGAGCAGCACCAATGAACAGGTAGGTAGCTTGTTCCTGACCAGGCAAGAGCAGTGGTCCGACGAGGTAGGCTCCGAGTAGCAGAGGGACAAACGCACCAATACAGGCCACCAGTAATGCAGTCGTCCCGACTTTCAGTAACTGAGAAATATTGGACTCTAAGCCAATCTGGAATAACAAAATGATTACTCCAAACTCAGCTAAAAACGTAATAATCTCATTGGATTGATAATTGTGGAAAAATGGAATTCCTACCAGGACTAAGTTACCCAAGAATATACCCGCTAGTAACTCTCCCACCACCGGCGGCATCTTGATTTTTTCGATTAAGTGCAGTGCTTTGGCTGCCACTAAAATACCAGCGATTGCCAAAAAGAGAAACGCTAAGTGATGTGGATCTTCGTCGTGAGCGACTTCGCTCCCCGCAGCCAGGGCTGCTGAAGCACCACCAAGCAATAAAGTAAGTGAAATACCAAGGGATTGGATGAATTTTTTCATGAATAAAAGTTTAAAATTAAATAACAGGCTATTGTAGCTGCTAGAGGTGAAAAATTACAAGAGGAAAGATGTGGACGTAGTATATGTCCCTAGTAATACTAGTATTACTTTTGCAACTTCTGCAAATCTTCTAGTACTTTGGCGACATGAGTTTTGACTAAGACACGTTTATACCAAACAGCAATCTTGCCTTCTGGATCAATTAAGACTGAGCTGCGCTTTACGCCGGTCACAATTTTGCCATATAGGTTTTTTTCACCCCAGGCTTTGTAGGCAGTGAGAACCTTTTTATCTGGATCAGCGAGCAGCAGAAACGGCAGCTCGTACTTTTTTTGAAAGTTTTGATGACTGTCTACCGTATCAGGGCTAACGCCAAACACTTGGGCACCTAGTTTGGTAAACGCTGCCCAGTTATCACGAATGCTGCAGGCTTCGGTGGTGCATCCTGGCGTATCGTCTTCAGGATAGAAATAGAGGAACACCCACTGGCCACGATACTGTTCCAGCGTATGTGTTTTGCCATTCTGATCTTTGAGTGAAAAATGTGGTGCGAGTGAGCCAAGTTGCATAGTAAGTCTTTAGTAACTCTAACTATAGATTGTTTTCAAGTAATTTATAGGTCTGGATGAAATTTGACAATGTGTAGCCCTAGGGCTATGATGCGGAAAGATAGCATGAAAGGATCTATATGCCAGGAAAAACAGAGAACGAAAGTATGCGGGATAGTGAAAGAGCTGCTCTCACTCCAGAAGAAGAGTTGTACGCTAGTTTAATTGCTCAAGGTTACTTGTTTGCAGATGCAGCACAACTAGCCGAAAGCTTGAGAGGTGATTTATTGCAAAATGCAGATGTGGAGAGTACTAACACTGATAGAATAAAACGTAGGCATAACACAACCAACAACGCTAGATAGTTGTTTGTCGTGTAGTTACTTTACGTTCTCCTCTCTACCTTTTGTGTTTTGACTCAGATATACTACTCCAGTGAAAGATGTTCTTACTGTCTCCAATTTACAAAAAATCTATCCTCCCGAGAAAAAGGGTGGTGTTCCGTTTGCGGCCGTCAAAGGTATTTCATTTGCTCTGCATGAAGGTGAAATCTTGGGGTTACTTGGTCCAAATGGAGCTGGCAAGTCCACGACAATTTCGATGCTGCTGGGCGTATTGAGCCCAACTGCTGGCTCAATTAAGTACGGCGAACTAGATTTGGAACATAACCGCAGCGAGATTTTAGAAAAAGTGACGTTTGCGAGTACTTACATCAAAATGCCCTGGCGCTTAACAGTTATGGAGAACTTGCGTGTGTACGGTGCACTCTATGGTTTGTCTTATTCTGAATTTTACAGCCGCGCAGAAAAGTTTTTAAAGTTCTTCGGTGTCTGGAATCAAAAAGATAAATCGATGGCTCAGCTGTCAGCAGGACAAGTTACTCGGATTATGCTGGCTAAAGCATTTATTCCCTATCCCAAAATTGTGTTACTTGATGAACCGACTGCTTCACTAGATCCAGATATTGCACATGAAGTTCGCTCATTTATTTTAGAACAACAAAAAGAGTACAACACTAGTATTTTATATACGTCGCACAACATGGATGAGGTTTCTGAGGTGTGCGAGCGCGTTGTTTTTATGCAACACGGTGAGATCATTGCGGTTGATAAACCAGCCAACTTAGCAGCATCGGTTTCGTTGGCACATATGCGACTGCAAATCAAAGATGGCCTCAAACGCACCGAGCGGTTTGCCAAAGAAAAGGGACTGGAAGCAAAAATTATTGGCAGGGAAATCGAGATTTTATTGGATGAACAAGAAATCGCTTCGTTCTTAGAACAGCTTGCTGGTGAAAAAATTCACTACACCCAAATTACCATTGATAAACCAACTTTAGAAGATTATTTTTTGAGTAAAGCTAACAAAAAAACGGAGAAGAAATAATGCACGGTTCTTGGCAACGCATCTACGGCTTAAGTTTGCGCCATATCTATCCACTCAAACGTGACTTTGATCTGTTGAGTGACATGATTTATTGGCCAGTCATCGACGTCTTGATTTGGGGAATAACTGGCCAGTGGCTGGGAGGAAATTCTGAAGACTCTACAATCATGGTTTCGTTACTAACGGGTTTAATTTTATGGAACGTAATTTGGCGTTCACAAAGTGAGATCTCACGTAACTTAATTGATGAAATTTGGAACAATAACTTAGTTAACTTATTCTCATCTCCCCTCAGTTTGCGTGAATGGGTGGCAGGAGTAGTGTTTCTTTCAGTGGCCAAAACTATCTTTACAATCAGCATTCTCAGCTTGGTAATAGTCTTTATGTATAGTGTAAATATTTTTGCACTGGGCTGGTGGTTGCTCGCATTCTTTGCCAGTGCGGTGATGACAGGTTGGTGGGTTGGTTTTATCTCAGCAGGAATCGTGATTCGCTGGGGTCCAAAAGTACAGACGGTGG
This sequence comes from uncultured Pseudomonadales bacterium, assembly GCA_964443885.1. Taxonomy (GTDB): domain Bacteria; phylum Patescibacteriota; class Microgenomatia; order UBA1400; family PJMF01; genus OMIS01. The sequence goes on along the minus strand of CAYUES010000015.1, from coordinate 3,309 downwards.
TTTGGACTTTGCCAGGAATTTTACTGCCGTTCAGTGTGGTGTTTTTCCCACTCGCGAGCTTGCCAGAATTTTTACGACCAGTCAGTTACATTCTGCCTCCTACCTACATCTTTGAATCAATGCGCTCTTTGCTCAACACTCAGACGCTTGACCCAAAATTTATACTGATTAGTTTTGGACTAAACATAGTCTATCTACTCTTTGCAATTATTTGGTTTAGAAGAAGCTTCAAAGCCAGCCTGGACTTAGGCTTGGGCAGATTTAATTAAGAGGAGGGCATATGGATATCTTTGAAGAATCAGTTGCGTTGCATAAAAAACTACAGGGTAAACTTTCGGTTGTTTCCAAGGCGCCAATCAATGACAAGCACGACTTATCATTACTCTATACTCCAGGTGTGGCCGAGGTCTGCAGAAGAATTGCTGCTGATCCTGAACAAGTCTACGAACTGACCATCAAACAAAACACTGTGGCGGTTGTGTCTGATGGATCTGCTGTTTTGGGACTGGGGAACATCGGCGCGGCCGCAGCGATGCCAGTGATGGAAGGCAAAGCAGTTTTATTCAAAGAGTATGCGGATATTGATGCCTTCCCACTTTGTTTAAATACACAAAATTCACAAGAAATTATTAGTATCGTCAAAGCAATTGCTCCAACATTTGGTGGGGTCAACCTCGAGGATATTTCCGCACCTCGCTGTTTTGAAATTGAAGCGGCCTTGCAAGATATTGGTATTCCTGTTTTTCATGACGACCAACACGGCACCGCAATTGTAATTTTGGCAGCCGTGATTAATGCAGCTAAGTTGCTTAATAAAAAATTGTCTGAACTGACGATTGTGATTAACGGCGCGGGGGCGGCTGGCACAGCGACGGTCGAGTTTTTACTGGCCAGTGGCGAGCACGAAGAACTGGGTGGCCCGATTGGCAATATTATTGTTTGTGACTCAAAAGGAATTGTAGAGCTAGAGCGTGCTGATATTGCTGTTAATCCAATTAAAGCTGCAGTTGCCCAACGCACTAATAAAAATGGCAAGACTGGCACACTTGCCGATGCGCTCAATGGGGCAGATATTTTCATTGGATTAAGTAAAGGAAATTTGGTTACAGCAGAAATGGTAAAAACCATGAATGACAAGCCAGTGATTTTTGCGATGGCGAATCCAGCTCCAGAGATAATGCCTGATGTTGCGAAAGAAGCTGGCGCATTTATTGTCGGAACGGGGAGAAGTGACTTCCCAAATCAAATTAATAATGTGCTGGCTTTTCCTGGAGTTTTTCGCGGTGCACTCAATGTTCGTGCTACAACAATTACTCCAAAGATGAAGTTTGCGGCGGCGATGGCACTTGCTAGTTCGGTCAAAAACTTGTCGGTTGATGAAGTCTTACCTTCACCGCTGGACAAAGAAGTGCCACTCAAGATTGCGCAAGCTGTAGCCGAGGTGTGGCGGCAGTAAGCATCCTGCAGTGTTATACTCGTTGTAATGTCACAAAACCACAACTCAAGTTCAGCAGCAACTTCATCCAAAAAGCCTGAGCTTACTCCTGATCAATGCTTTATTTTGTACGATAAAGGCACAGAAGCTCCGTTTACAAGTCCACTTCTCCAAGAGAAGCGCAACGGAACCTACGTCACAGCTGATACGCAGCTGCCAGTTTTTCGATCCGAGACCAAGTTCGAGTCGGGGAGTGGCTGGCCAAGTTTTTTCGAGCCGATTGCAGAAAATATTGTCTTAGAAGAAGATACTTCTCATGGGATGAAACGAGTGGAAGTACTCTCAAAAGATACTGGTGTGCATCTGGGTCACGTCTTTAATGATGGACCGCCACCAACAGGAAAACGCTTCTGCATTAATGGCGAAGCACTATTATTTATTCCGGACTAAGTCTTATTCTAGAAGTTCTTTGTAAATACACTAAAAAGCACTCTCAAACTTGAGCAGCACATACTTAATTGGACAAGGGAAAATTAACCCTGGCGCGCTTTTCGGCGAGGATTTGTTTTATTAATGCGATACAAGCGACCCTTACGTTTGACGAGTTTATCGCCTTTTTTAGCATCTGCTTGGAGTGAGTTCTTAACTTTCATACTGACTTTCTTGCAACGTGATTGAATGATCTTACTATGAAACATCAAATTTTACCAGCCTGAACAAGATATTTAAAGACTGAGTTTGCGAAATTCGGTCTTTATTGCTCTGTAATCGTAAAAAGTTCATCAGGGAGCGCATGTTTTTCAATAATTTCAGCATGCTCTGGAATCTCACGAACAAAAATAATAGTGTATGGATCAACAAAAACTGGCACCCAGTCATCAGATTGTAAAGTGGTAATCAAAAATTGTTGTCCCCAGTCGGTATTCTCTAGGCGGTTAAAGTAAATTGCTCCAAACCTGTACTGCTCATCAATTTTCTTCCATACCTCAGGATTTTGTTGGGCAGCTTTATATTCTTCTAGAAAACTGGCTGGATATGCTTCAGCTCGATTATCGACATACACTTGGTGTTGCGGATACAGGTGATAAATCAAGTATCCGCCAATATCGAAGTTATTAAAAATTGGACCAGTCACGGTCAGGGTTTTGAAAAACTCGGCAGAACCATGCATTTGTGGATACAAACCCAAGCCGATAGCCGGAGTAAACGGATTAAACAGACCTGAGCCCAGCATTGCTACTGCAACAGCTAGTCCCACCAAAGAAGAAAAACTCAACAGTAGCGTGTTACTTTGCAGTTTTTTATACCAACTTCGTATAAATGGCCGTAGCAGCACGATCCCACCGGCAACTACAATAATCGCCAACAGCCCAAAAAAATTGGCAAAGCGGATTAATGTATTGGTAAAACCAAGGAAGAGTAAGAAAAGTGAGAGTAACGCAATGTGGTTTTGCCAGGCAGAGGGTACTGAGGTACTTAGTTTAGATTGTAACTTAGTAACCTGACGGTTTTTAAAGTTGTCAGCAACTGTATAGATCCCCGCTGTCAGCGAAACTACAAAAATCCCAACCAAGTACCAGTGGAACGGCCGAGTATGGAGTCGCAAGTAGAAGAGCGGTGACTGATTCTCGGCAATTGGGTAGCCATACTCTTCTAAAATTCTAAATGGATAGAGTGTGCCCTCAAGCCCCAGGGGATTGCACAAACTAGCCAGCACCGTCACCGCTCCAAACACACACACCGTCCCAACTTTCTGCCAGTTCTTTTCAATCAAAGCCTGGAGTCCAAACCCACCAAGCAAGGCAAACGACAGAAAGAAAAAGATGTGAATATTGACCCAGGCCACGCCGCACAAAAAGAACGTCAACCCAACC
>CAYUES010000014.1:2965-21073 GCA_964443885.1 uncultured Pseudomonadales bacterium | reverse complement strand
CACAGGGGTAACTCGATCTTGTTCACCCCAGACTGCCAAGGTCGGTACCGTAATCTGCGCTAAATCATCTCCAATTTCTTCAGCAATGACTTGCGACATCGTTTCTTTCATCACTGCTGGTGCTTGGTAGTAGTCTTTTTCTCGGGCAAGTTTATACAGAAAGGTACGGGCAAATGGTAAAAATCCAAAAACTTTGCCAACTTTAGCGAGTACATAAAAAATCGCTCGCTTAGACCTCGCCAGCAACGAGTGATCTCGAATACCACTACTTGCAATCAAGATCAGTGCGGCCACGCGCTGTGGAAAGAGCTTGGTAAATCTAACCGAAAGCTGCCCACCAAACGAGTGGCCCAGCAAAATCACCGGCTTTTCATTGTGAGTAGAGTTCTTTGTTCTTTGAGTTAGCTCTTCATTCAGCCAGGTCACGTAATCTGACAAACTCCAAGCTCTTTCACCAGGCAACGGCGTAGTCAGTCCAGGAATTGGTAAGAAAATTGTTTCAATATTTTTTTCGCTCAGCGAGTTTCGAACTGCTTCCCACTTCTGTTCATTGAGTGGATCAACCGCCCAACCGTGCAAAATATAAACAGTGTGAGTTGAGGGGCGTTTCATAACAATTTAACTCTTGCTTGCTGCAGTGTCTCTACTTATACTCAGGCAGTATGATTGTACCTAAAAAAGCGCTCTTTGTATGTGGTATCTTGAGTGCATTCATCCTGAGCGGCTGTACGCCAATTCAGCCACCAGAACCTGCTGAATTCAAGTTGGGTCAGGATGCAGAAACGCAACAAAGTGACAGCTACTCACTTAACGGTAGTGTCGCAGGCAGTACCTTAGAAGAAACAGATGAAGATATTAGTTTACGGAATAATTTACAACCCCAGAAAGGTCAAATGAATCGTAGTGAAAAAACTCTCGCTGACTTTGAAAAAATTGCAGCCAAAACTGTAACTTTAAAAACCACTAAAGGTGACATTACCTTTGAAATCTATACCAACCAAGTTCCGCTCACTGCTCAAAACTTTTTAAACTTAGCTAAATCTGGCTTGTATGATGGCATTGTCTTCCATCGCGTTATTCCTGATTTTATGGCTCAAGTAGGTGATCCATTGACCAAAGAAGCTGGCATGGAGTCTCAATGGGGTACTGGTGGTCCTGGCTATACAATTGCCGATGAGTTTGATCCAAGCCTCAAGCATGATGGTCCTGGTGTTGTCTCGATGGCAAACTCTGGTCCAAACACCGGTGGTAGTCAATTCTTCATTACACATGAAGCTACGCCTTGGCTCGATGGTAAACATGCAGTTTTCGGCAAAGTCACTTCTGGTATGGATGTGGTGCTGGCGATCACTCAAGGTGACAAAATCACTGCGGTGAGTTACCAATAAGAGCTCTCTAAAATAGCGACAAATCCAGGTATACTACATACCGTATGTTTCTTGATTCACTCCAAAGACAGTTAGCTCGTGTTTTGCAGAAAAGTAGTGTACTACTGGGAAAGTGCTTGCCTGGGCTACAGCGTCACCATCCGTTTCACTTAAAAAAACAAGCGCCTGGTACGTTGAGACAACACTTTTTAGCTCGATTTAAAAAATTTACATCCCCAAGTCCTACGTCATCTAAAGTCTTACTCGGTGTGGGAATTTTTTGTCTTATTTTTGGCAGTATTTTATTTGCAGGCATCGAAACTGGCTTGTATGTACAGTCTGTAAAAAACCTCAATTTTTCCCAGGCCCAGCAACATGCCCAAAACGCACGGCCAGTTGTCCGTGTTCTTTCACTACTCACATTTGCCAAAGTTCCCGATATTGAAGCCTGGAAATACGCATTATTGCTAGGCAATCAGCTCGATGAACTGCAAGCTGTCAGCACAAACCTGACCCAGAGTTTCGCGCAAGAAGGCGAGGCTACTTCAATTGCAGATGTCATCCCCGTCTTTCACTCTCTTGAAAAATCAGTAACCGAACTAGCAGCACATATTGACAACTCATTTGTAATTAAAAGAGTGATGACTGCAGAACAACACGCTACGATAACAAGCATAGCAACTGCTCTGCGCAACATCCAACCACTGGCTGATTCAATGTTGGTAGGCAAACAATCTTGGGTAGTAATCTTTCAAAATAGTGACGAGCTGCGCGCCACCGGCGGCTTTGCTGGCTCGTATGCAATCGTCACACTTGAAGACGGGGTTTTAAGTCAGATTGTTGTTGAAGATATTTATGATGCCGATGGCCAGTTTGCTGGGTATCTGCAAGCTCCCGCAGGAATTCGTGAATACACCAGTAGCAGTCGCGGACTGAGACTCCCGGACGCCAACTGGTATCCACACTTTCCACAAAGTGCGCAAACGATGTTGCAGTTTTTTGCTTTTGGCAATAAACGGCAAATTGATGGCGTTATTACTATCAACCTACCGGTCGCAGAAGCAATCTTACGTACCACCGGGCCGATTGCCTTGCCTGACTATACTACTTCGCTTACTGCCAACAATCTCCATCAAGCCCTCAGAGATGAACGGGCAGAGTTTTTCCCTGGTAGTATTCAGAAAAAGCATATATTGTCACAGGCAATGGCAGGACTACGTCAAAAGCTCATGCAGCTGCCACCAGATCAACAGCTTACCATCTTCAAACAACTGATTGAGTTTTCACAACAAAAAGAGATCCAAGCCTATGCAATCGATCCAGATCTTCAGGCACTTTTTCAAAAATACGGTATTACCGGAGAAGTGGGCGTACCTAATCCTCAAGAAAGTTCTACCGATTCAGACAGTTTAGCTACTTCAGAAACTCAAACAGCAACACCAACTGCCGAGCCAACTATTTTTTACTTAGTCGAGTCAAACGTGGGAATAAATAAAGCCAATCGGCATATTACCCGGGCAGTGACACTTTCCCAAACACTGCACGAAAATCTTCGAGTAAAAATCGAGTTCCAGAACAGCGCGCTTAAAAATACCGCTACCCTATTAACACCGGTCGTCGGTGTTGCTGGCAGTCCAACTCAACAAGTTGCCAAAGGTGGCTATGCCAACTACCAACGGCTGCTGATTAGTCCCCACTTCCAGTTAACTTCAGTGCGAATTGATGGAGTCCCAGTCGAGAAAATCGATCGTGAAACTCTCACTTACGATGACGTGGTCGTTGATCAATACGGATTTCTTGTGATTGTATTACCCGAAAAGCTCGTCACTGTCCAACTTGAGCTCCAACCAAGTGATCCTAGTGTGGATCTTGTATCTCAGCCACTGCTTATTCAAAAACAGTCTGGCTTACTTGGTACTCCGTACTCGCTCTACCTGCCTGGACTTCAAGAGACGTTCGTTTTAGAAAAGGATCGCCTCATCACTGTGACGCCATAAAAGCCATGCTACAATTATCGCCATGAGTACTCCTCTTCCACTCGATAGCGTCAATCTTCTCGAAAAAGCCCAACAACTGGTTAATTCTTTTGGAGTTGATACACTCAAGCAAGAACATGCAGCACTTGAGCAACAGACATTTTCTCCTGAGTTTTGGCAAGGTGCTGATGCCAAATCTATCATGCAGCAAATCGCAATGCTCGAGGAAAAGATTGCCGAAGTAACCCAACTTGAAAAAACCATCGCGGATCTGACCGGGATGCAGGAGTTACTAACCCAAAGTGGTGAGTCTGACCTGCAAACAGAACTGACTACCGAAATGAATATTCTTGAGGCACAGCTCGCTAAGCAAGTCACGAAACTGGAACTCAAGCAGTTCTTGAGTGGGCCGTATGATCAAAATGGTGTGTTATTCTCGGTTCACTCTGGCCAAGGCGGCACTGAAGCCATGGACTGGGCCGATATGCTCCGCCGGATGTACACTCGCTACTTTGAGCGTAAAGGCTGGAAGTATACCTTGCTTTCCGAGTCACGCGGTGAAGAAGCTGGTATTAAGGCTGTCGAGTACTTGGTTGAAGCACCCTATGCGTACGGCTATCTCAAAAAAGAGCGCGGTACCCATCGGCTCGTTCGTTTGAGTCCATTTAATGCGGATAGTTTGCGCCAAACTTCATTTGCACTCGTCGAGACTCTTCCCTTAATTGACGAGTCAAACTCCACAATCGAACTCAAAGACCAAGACTTATCCTGGAACTTCTCACGTGCTGGTGGTGCTGGCGGGCAAAATGTGAATAAAGTAAATACTGCTGTTGAGTTGACACACACTCCCAGTGGAATCACCGTCAAGTCTCGTGAAGAACGCAGTCAAATTCAAAACAAAGAACGAGCACTTCAAAAACTTCGCGCTCTGCTCGCCCAGGCGGAAGAAGAACGATACTTGCAAGAACTGCGCCAAGAAAAAGGCGAGCATCATAATGCCAGTTGGGGTAGCCAAATCCGCAACTATGTCTTACATCCGTATCAATTAGTCAAAGATACACGTACCGAAGTTGAGACTAGTGATACGACTGGGGTACTTGATGGCGATTTAGATCAATTCATCGAGGCTGAAATTTACTTGCAGTAACGTCTACACTTCTATTACTACATAAAATTTGTTATACTAAAAAAATACAATAATTTGGTGCATCGTATGTTACACAAACTAGATTTTTCCCAACCAGGTAGTGATGAAGCACAACAACCAGAACCAATAGTTGACGATGAGCGCTTGGTGACTAATAATCAGCCTGCACACTCAGAAACTAGCACCGCCACTTCGGGATCAACCACTATGAAAAAACAACCACTCGCCCTCATCGTTATTATCAGTGTCCTAGCAATTGCTGCGGGCATTGGTACAGGCTTTGGATCTCACCGTCTATTTGCTGGTTCACAAGCAAGTAAAGTCGGTAGTATCGCTGGAGATCTTGAGCAAGTTCCAACCGGCACAGTCAAAGAAGGCGAAGTGTTCGGCAGTCAAGACGAAGCTACTTTCAAAGATAGTGCTACTGGGTATCTCGAAATTGGTGGTCTAGATGGTGAAGGTTCACATAAACTGCTTCGAGCTGGTGGAATTTCACAAACTGTCTACATGACTTCTTCTGTCACTGATCTCGATAAATTCGACGGCATGGAAATCAAAGTTTGGGGTGAGACTTTTTCAAGTCAAAAAGCTGGTTGGTTGATGGACGTGGGACGGGTCGAAGTTGTCAAAGTTAAAGGTGATCGTCCAAGCGAAGAATAACCAATTTTTAGTGCTTACGGCAAGTTTTTCTACTGTACTTTACTCTTATTTTCCTCTACACTTGAATCTGATTTGCACTTTCTAAAGTGTGTTTATTATGCCCATCGTACGCTTTGAAAATGTCACTAAACAGTTCAATGAAGGTTCCTTCGGAGTCAAGGAAATCACCTTTACTATTGCTTCTGGCGAGTTTGTTTTTTTAACTGGACCCTCAGGAAGTGGTAAGACTACCTTAATGCGCTTACTGCTCAAAGAGTACTCGTTCAGCAGTGGCGAAATTTTTTTCCATGACACAGCTTTAAGTGACGTCAAAAATCGTCATGTTCACCTCCACCGGCGCCGGATTGGTGTGGTCTTTCAAGACTATAAATTAATCCCTGAAATGAACGTTTGGGAAAACATTGCCCTCCCACTCTGGGTGATGGGTAAAAGTGATGATGAAGTTGAACGTAGAGTTACTGACCTACTCAATCTTATTAAACTGCCCGAAAAAGCACTCTACTTCCCTGGACAGCTTTCTGGCGGTGAAGCGCAACGAGTCGGCATTGCCCGCGCCTTGGCAGTCGGACCAGAGATTGTGGTGGCAGACGAGCCGACAGGCAACTTAGATTCTGAGACTGCGCACTCGATTGCGCGTCTACTCAAAAAAATCAATGAACTCGGGACGACAGTCATTATTGCCACCCATGATAAAAATATTCTTTCCAGCTATCCTGAAACTCGCCGAATTTCCTTAGAAAGCGGTGCATTAGTTACGGATAGCCATCCACATCGCGACAGTGTTTCACAAAACTCTCACGACAAAACTTCCGCAGATGACAGCCAGCATGATGTAGATAAACTAAAATCCGTTCATAAATCGTCTGACCACAAGGCAGCGAATCGAAAAGCAACCGAACCAGAAGACTCCCATGCCGAAAGCGACATCCCAGAAGATATTCATCTGACGGAGCACACTCGTCCTGAAATGGCACCTAAAAAGCCTTGGTGGCAAAAGATCTTTGGTACAAAAAAGGCCAAAGCTGGTGCTGAAACTCCAAAAAATATTGATCAAGACAAAGCTCACGCTTCGTCGACAAAGGATACTTCAATTGATGAACGTACCAAAAATGATCACAACAAAGTTTCTGCAAACAAGGCTGACGATGATGACTTAACCGAGATTACAGAAGAATCACTCGAGGATGATCAGCCAATTCATCCAGCCAAAAAAGAAGACACTAAGCATTCAGCAAAATCTGACTTGAGCAAATCTGAAAAATCAGACAAAGATCAAAAACCTGAAGTAAAAGAAAAATCCCACAAGAAAAAATAATATGAACTCATTTGTGTCTGCCCTCGCTAGCATCCGCCGTTCACCATACCAAGCATTGGTGGCAATCCTCACGATGACTGTCACGTTCGCCGTCCTATACTCACTCACCTTATTTTTCACTGGTACTCAGATTGTGTTGCGCCACTATGAATCAAAACCACAAATTATTGCTTTTTTCCAGATAGATGCCACCGATGAACAAATCAGCACTGCCGAAAAATCAATGCAGGACAAGCCATACGTTTCTGAAGTCAACGTTACGACGAAAGATGAAGCCCTCGAAATTTATAGTCAAGAATTTCGTGAGTCGCCACTCCTGCTGGAGCTCGTCACTGCCGATATTTTGCCTGCCAGTATTGAAGTTTCATCCACTGAGCTGCAAGATCTTGGTCAAGTCAAAACCGACCTCGATGGTTTGGCAGGTATTGAGAACGTTCAGTACCAAGAAAGTGTCATTGATACCTTACGAACCTGGACAGGTACCACACGGCTGATCGGGGTCATAGCGGGGGCAGTTTTCATTATTCTTTCATTCTTGGTGATCATGGTTATTATCGGGATGCGCGTTAGTATGCAGAAACGCACGATCGGCATTATGCGGCTCCTTGGAGCAAGTAAGTGGTACGTAAAACGGCCATTTATGTACGAAGGCATGATCTACGGCTTCTTGGGGGCACTGGTTGGTTGGGGCGTCAGCTTTGCTGGTCTGCTCTACATTACGCCGTGGGCACAGAGTTTCTTGGGTTCTGAAGTCTCGATTTTCCCGATTCCACTTGAGTTTCATGCGATGTTGCTCGGTGCGGGCTTACTGGTTGGTTTATTCTTGGGTAGTTTTGCTGGCCTGGTTGCCGCTGGTCGGTTAATTCGCAATTAAAGTAACTACAGGCATGACGACTGCCAGTGCTTTTGAAGTAGTAATTATAAGTATCTACAGGTAGTATTTTTACTAATGTTACGAAAATTTGGTCTTTTCCGCTTGCCCCGCTTCCTTCTGGTTTTTACCTTTTTGTTCCTTAGTTTCGTGAGTATTGCGTTTGCTCAAGCCTGTGAGGATCAGAACTGTGAAGAAAAAAAAGCAGATGAGTCTGCCTACTTGGAGTGTATTAACAGCAAGCGCAGTTGTTTGGTGCAGAAGATCGCCGAGGTTCAGTCACAAAAAAATACTTTGACTAATACGCTCAGTATTCTCAATAACAAAATTACCGTCCAGTTACTCCAGATTAATCAAATTCAAGTCGAGATTAATAAACTTGAGCGCGAGGTTGATGAGCTAACCGAGCGAATTAATGGTCTGAATGTCTCTTTGGATCGTTTATCCACGATGTTGGTTGAGCGGGTGCGTGAGCAGTACAAACAAAGTCGTATTTCTCCCTTTACCTTACTAGTTGAATCCAGTTCATTTGATGAGTTCCACGGGCGGATGGAGTATCTCTCCCAGACCAGTGGCCAAACTGCCACCGGTATGCAACGAGCTGAGTTGCAGCGGTTACTTTATGATCAACAAAAGGAGCTCAAGGAAAGAAAGCAAGCTGAAGTAGAACAGAAGCGTCTTTCTCTACAAAAGGAGCAAAATGCTTTGAACACCCAGAAGTCTGAGCAGCAGTTTTTACTCAATGAAACCAAGAATAATGAACAGAAGTACCAGGCAGAACTTGCTAAAACGATGGCGGAGTTGAATGCGATTCAATCGATTATTGCTGGGCAAGGTAAAGAGTCCAAAGTAGGTGAAGTCAAACAAGGTGACAAGATCGCGAGTGTGATTGTTGGGGCTAGTACTTGTTCTAATGGCACGCACTTACATCTGGAGGTTGTCAAAGACGGTATTCACTTTGACCCGGCTAACTTTCTCAAGTCGATCTCGATCACCTGGAGTAATCAGCCCGATGGAGAGTTTGGTCTGGGTGGAGACTGGGAGTGGCCACTCAATAATGCCGCGCGGATTACCCAAGGCTATGGCATGACCTACTATGCTCGTGTGCGCCGCGCTTATGGTGGCCAACCTCACACTGGGATTGATATGACCAGTAAATCAGCTGACTACACTGTTAAAGCTATTAAAGATGGTACTGCGTACCGAGGAAGTATTACCTGTGGTGGCGGCCAGCTGCGCTACGTCCGCCTAGATCACAAAGACAGCGACTACAGCACCTATTATCTCCATGTGAACTACTAGTTACTTCTTGTCTCTACTTTTCTTGAGAGAAAAAAGTAACAGTATAAATGGAATTGCAATCAAAAATCCAAACAAATAGAAAATTGTGAATGGATGAGTGAGATAGTTTTCAGTCATGGGCGTACTCAATTAATTAAGTCCAAACTTCTATTAACGCAACTATACTACAGTTCTTGTAAGACTTCACTGTTATTATCGTAGAATGTGGGGGTGCTCTTGGTAGAGTGTTAAACCTACGAAATTTGACTTGCGGGTTCGATTCCCGTCACCTCCACGTTCATAAAAGATCATCTTGCAATCTAATAACAATATGTTTAAATATGAATATTCGTAGGTTTGACACTACTTTACCAAAAGTGAGTCAAGCTTAAAAACCCGTTCATGAGCGGGTTTTTTTGTTTCTTCTTTCTATCTATAGGACATGAATTTATTTTTTATATATACATCTATTTCTACTTGTTACATTTGATTACACCTGATTCCAGCCGTAAAAATACCTACAATTAGCCCTAATTTTTCAAGAGCTTATAACTATTGACGAACGGCTTTAGCTACTATATAATCCCGATATTGTTATATTGCTATCATAAGCAGACTGACTATATCAGTGAATAAATCGAAAGGTAAACAATGAAAAAAGTACTCTTAGCCACCCTTCTTACAGTTGGTGCATTCTCATTTGCTGTACAACCAGCATTTGCAAACGATACCGCTGCTGAGCAAGCTCAGAAGCAAAAATTAGAGCAAGAACTCGAAATTAAATGTGAAACTGGTGCTTATGGCCAGCCTACCACTTGTTATGCTAAAGGCAAACAACTTGGTGAGCAAGAGCAACGCCAACGAATTTTGGCAGCTCAAATTGGTGGTAAGAAAACCCACAAACCAGCTGATACCGCTATCGATATGACAACTCTTATGGTCGTTATGGCAGCAGCAGTTGCTGGATTTGGCGCTTCATACGCTTTAGCTAAATTAAAATAATTTAGTTTTATACATCTGAAATTAGAACCGGGTTGGCAACAACCCGGTTTTTTGTTGTGGAGCAACTTTACTTCAGTACTTATTTAACATATCGCTGGAGCATAAATTAGTCCCATAACATTGACTTAATTGCCTTTATTTGTTATACTCTCCAGAGAAAGTTAAGCATTGCGATTTAGTTTTCACCAGATGTAAGGTAACAATCTTTACTTTTTATCTGCTGAAAACCTTTGCTATTGCTCTTCAAAACAACTACGTTTTGCTGAGCGGTATCAATATATTCAGTAGTCTGTTTCTCAATTACACGTGTTTACACGGGTGAACGAGAAGCTCTTTAACAGGCATACAGGAAACTATTTTTCTTTGAAAGATAGTTATTTTAATATAGTACTCTCGATATGTACTCCTTTATTGCATAAGACGCACCGTTCGGTGTGAGAACGAGAAGATAGCTTTTGTCTTTTCTTCCTCACACCGACTCCAATGCCGCAAGGCTGTTGGAAACGTGTGATCGTCTTTGCGGTAGCAGACGAAAAAGAACTACCACTCGGGGGGCTTAGCGTAAGCTAAGTCCAATGTTTGATCAAGTTGATTTTCTTTTGTTCAAGGAGTAACACTATGAGCAAAGAATTGCTCAAAAAAGCCCAGCGGTGGATTCCACTTCTGGTCGCCGCCTGCGTGGCGGTGATTTTTAATGCTCCAGCGGTCAGCGCCCAGGCTGAACCAAATAGACAGTGCGCCAAACAAGGAGCATATGTACGCTCCGGGCCAGGGACAGATAATACTATTGTCAATGGCCTGAAAGCAGGCGAAGCGGTGGTCGTCGTCGATGAGGAAGAAGATGACGACGGCACGACATGGTACCTCCATGTAAAAGGATGGACTGCTGCCTGGTTGATTGGCCCTTGTGAAACCGGCCAAGGCGGGTCAAAAACTGATCCTGCCAAAAAACCGGCTGAATCAAATGGCTGGGCAATTTCATGGTTCTCTGGAGCAACCCCACAAATGAGGGGCCAGGGAGAACTGCCTTGGGCGCCCTTCCCTGTCCTCGACCCTGCTGGTTGGCCCAACTTTCCCGATCAGGCAAACCCAGCAAAAGACTTTCCAGCTGAATGGAGCCTCATGTATGAGGAGGACGAAACACAATTCTGCGGAGTTAACCATGACGGTTGCTCCGTGGTTGTACCGGCTGGTCACTATATGTTGATCACCGGTAGCTGGAAGTTAGAAGGTTTGGGGGAGTGTCACGGTGGTGATGGAAACGGCTGTGCTGTATCTATCACTAACGTCGGCGAGGAATCTGCGGAGTTCACCGGGATATTGGATAACGTGTTTATTGTTTGGGGAAGGTACAATCATGGTGACCATCTACCTGAGGCAATCTCAGGTTTGATGAGTCATGCATCTTGGAATATGACCCATGGCAATAGCAAGTTGAATCCTCCCAGTTCTACAAACGCAGGTTCAAACTGCTCTGTCAAAAAAGGTTGCAATGGCGTTAACAATCAGTTTTTCGTGACATCAGGTGGAGAAGTCTTGATTCACGGCGAAACGAATTACAATCGCCCATAACAACCGGGTGCAGCGGCGTAGAAATACGCGCGTCACAGACGGCCCTAAGCGCCGCTGCACCTAAGTCGAGACCAAGTATATTAATTCCTGTATGCCTGGTCTCCTGAGATCATGAATGAAAGTTCGTGGTTTGAGGAGACTAGAGCGTTACAATTTTCCCTTAGTTTATTTTTTTTGCAGTTCAGCAATTAATGGGTAGTGATTTTTGCCTGGACCTACACCGCCCGCACAGATAAACTGCAACTTGCCAGCTACCTCAACTATACTTGGGTAGTGTAAATCAGAATCTTTTGTTATATCCACTAATAATTCTGGTTGATCCCAGTTTTCTGCATCTTCAGATGTACAGATATAAAAGCCTGTATTTGTTTCAAAACTTAGCAGATACTTCCCGAGTACTTTTGAATGAATCACTGATGGTAAAGCTGCATAGCCATCCTCTTCAGTTGGACGCGCAATCGCTGGCGTAGTAGTATCTACTTGCCAAGCACCAGGTTCAGTTGCATTTGTAAGAGGCGCCGTTGCGCTATAAATCTCATCGGTTCTCCCACCATTCCAGTCAGTAAAAAATACCTTGACTGCATCACCCACTATCACAGCACTCGGTTGGCCTGCACCGGAAGCATCGCGCCCAGTCTGCCAACCCACTTCTGAATTACTCCCAGCAGTAACTAGCGTCGGATCACTCCATGTTTGACCATTGTCTCTAGATTGCAACATTTCTACCTGAGCAAAGAATCTTTTTCCAGCTGTAGTACCATCATCATTTTGATCCTCTGGATTATGGTACTCAGCGTGAGCAAATCCTAGCCAGCTACCATCAGGCAGCACAACTACAGAAGCAATTCCCAGATATCCCGCAACACCTTTTTCACTCACTTCTCGGCTCGGTTGGACGACTACTTCTCCATTTTTCCAATTAGAAGTAATTGAATCCTCTACTAATAAAGTGCTATCAGCAGTAGCTGTTACCAAAAATGTTTTACCATCTTGTTCGATCACTGACACACCAGCGTCAGGTGTATGACTTTGACTGCAAGGAATTTGCGAAAACTCAGATAACTGCCACTTCTCGCTGACAGATCTAATTTCCCGCTTTGAGTTACTCTCACCAGTAAAGATAGACCGCAACTTAGTTGCAAGGTAGCCGCCTGATGTAATCCAGGCTATCCATTTTAAAAATTCTCTCCTAGAAAGTGTCTTTTCCTGTGGTTTTTCGTTATTTTCCATGTACTACTTTTAAGAGGCTTATAATATTAATTCTATTGACTTTTATGTGTATTTGATGTATCATACTACTATCAAATGTATAACAAAAATCAATACATTATCTAGAGGTAGAGTTCAGCTTAATAATAGCTTTTTCTACCCATATGAACAATCCTCTTCTTTATCCTACTTGTTAGGTGGTTCCCCATAACTGTTGTGAGTAACCACCTACCAAGTACCATCTTGCTTGCTCAAAGGCGTATGCCTGGAAAGCGACTAGAAACTTGTTAGGACTGATTCCAAATTGCTGACTACTTTGCAGAAAGCGAGACGGAAGCTCTTTAACAACACTTCTTATAAAACTAGATACTTTTTAGTTATCCTTTATATAACGTTGATCTGCCATGGGCAAATCAAGCAATGTGAATTCAGATTGTTTGGCTTGCCCATAGCTTACCCTGTACTTTTTCACCCACCTTGAAAAAGTGGGAGGTGTACAGGTTATTGATCAATTTGTTTATAGATTAAGGAAAACTGATGAAACCTAGACACGCGACTAACGCAGTAGTAGCAGTAGTATTTCTCGCAATGCTTTGGATCGGTAGCTTTGCTATAGATTCAAACACTGCAAAAGCTGGAACGATTCCAGATGCTGATTGTTCCGTAGTAAGTACAGTAGCTTCAAACGAAGTCAACTTTGCTCTCGCTTGCGATCAGCCCGGCTGGTACAACTTGCTTTTCGGTGATACCGGCAATACCCATATTGAAAGCGGTGACACTAAACCTCATACGTTTAGCTGCATCGACTCGATTGTGGAATATACCTACACCATCGAAACGCTTGAAGGCGTTAAGCTCACCACCGGTACGGTCATGGCTGGTTGTTCGAACGAACTTCAACAACCAGATCCAGAACAACCTACGTTGCCCGTCTGTACAGTCGGTACGACTGTGTCAGGTAATGCAGCCAATTTTGCGCTCAGTTGCGATCAATCCGGCTGGTATAACTTGCTTTTCGGGGATATGGGTAATACCCACATTGAAAGCGGTGACACTAAACCTCATACGTTTAGCTGCATCGACTCGATTGTGGAATATACCTACACCATCGAAACGCTTGAAGGCGTTAAGCTCACCACCGGTACGGTCATGGCTGGTTGTTCGAACGAACTTCAACAACCAGATCCAGAACAACCTGAGCAAAACCAGCGGCTCTATCTGCCCTTAGTCACGCATTAATTCAAAACCCTCCGGGCGAGGGTGCGCAAAAGGTATCGTTCGTTAACCAGCCCGGTGGTTAACAATTATCAAGAAGTGTTGTCCCCTGTATCTAATACAGGGGATACCCTGAGTGCTGAAACTTTCGTTTCAGCATTGAGGGTATCAACAAAAGTATAAATACATAAAAATATATGACAACAAATTGGATAACATCTCTAGCTCTCTGTGTTAGCGTAGCTATTTGTGCGGTACTTATTTTAGGGGCACAGTACTTTGTTTTCATGCCTATGCTCGATGATGCCAAGGCAAGCAATCAGCTGAGCGCACCAGCAACTACACTGAGTTTATTCCAAGAGTACCTTCCAACAGATAAGAATCTCCAATTATGTAATGAGATTGCTGATGGCCGATCACTCCCTGCAGAAACAACCTGTATTGTTGCTCCATCTGAAGTTATTCAAACGTTCTCAGCTATCAAAGTCTGGAGTTATAGTGACCAATTATGGCTTAATCCACCTAACTATACAGAAGCTGGCGAGCGTACTTTAATTGATCCAACTGAATATCAAGCCAACCTACCTGGGCCAGTCATTATCAGCTGTCCTTGGGGTTGTACTTTAGGTTATCCATAAGATTACGATCTATATGAATATCTTTAATCTCAGAAAACTCCTTGCACCAGATGTGTTGCCTAGCATTACTACAGCTTGGTGGAAGTTACTTTTCCTTACACTTGCTAGTGCAGGACTAAACTACCTGCTCGCCTTTGGCTTGATGCAAGTTCGTATCGAAAAGCCTACTTGGGCAATGCCGATTATTGAACTCGCTGAAAAAAGCAATCCAGAAGAAATCATTTCAGAAAAACAAAGCACTATTAGTGAAGTTTTTTATAAATGGGATACGTACTACTACGTAACTATTGCCAGAGATGGATACGATACCGTTGCTTTCAATACAAACAAACGCTATAACTGGGCGTTCTTTCCGCTCTACCCCGCTATACTCAAGAGTATAACGAGTATTCCTGGTGTACCACAAACTACCCAATCGTACCTTGTTATTGGAATGATCTTGAGTAATATCTTCTTCTTTTGTGGACTTCTAGTCTGGAAAAGACTTGCAAATCTTTTACAAATGACTCAAGCGCAATGGAACTTCTTCCTGCTGTTCTTACTATTTTTCCCATTATCGTACGTATATCACATGGTTTTTACAGAGAGTTTATTTTTCTTTGTATCTTCACTCGCTCTATACTTGATAGCAAAACATAAGTATTTGCCTGCCGCATGGGTAGTTGGTTTAGCTGCTGTGACTAGAATAACTGGTATCTTTTTAGTTCCACTCTTACTCTACGCCTACTATCGAGACCAGATGAAAGAGCGCATTGGTGCTCCTCAAGTTGCTTGGTTGGGTGGTTTAACTATAATTACACTCACTCCTATCGCACTCTTTTTTAACTACTTAGCTGCTCTAACTGGAGAACTTTTGGCTCCACTTAAAATTCAAGCAGCATGGAACAATGATGGATTTGTTCCATTTAGTAGCTTTATTGGCTATCTAAAGGATTACGGTCTTACTTTCCATCAGGATCATGGACTTTCAATACTTTTGCTACTACTTTCTTGGGCATTACTTATATATGCAGCAGTAATCACCTATTCTAAGCGTACGGTCATTAATAGAACCCAAGCACTTTTACTATTCTTTAGTATTGCACTTGTTTTCATTAATAGTTCTATTAATAGTCGCAGTAGTATTTTTCGGTACACAACAACTATTCCCTATTTGTTTGTAGTCTTGGGATATATTTTTTCTAAAGGAATGATGCGTATCATGGCAGTTCCAATCCTGAGCATCTTATTGCTATTCCACGTACTATTCTTTGCTTTTTTCCTATGGAAAATTCCAATCTACGGCTTTTAATTAAAGCCTATAATCATTGACTAGAGACTATCTTATAGTATAATAAACAGTGCAAACATATGAAGAGAACTACAAAAAAATTACCAAGCCTATCTATATTTTTTCCTGCTTTTAATGAAGAGAAAAATATTGCTCGTGCTCTTTCTGATGCTTTAAAAGTCGCTCCTACTATTAGTGAAAAGTTCGAAATTATTGTTATAAATGATGGAAGTAAAGATAAAACCGCCGCAGTAGCAGCTTCAATCGCTCAGCTACACCCGCAGGTTCGGGTTGTCTCGCAACGAAATCGCGGCTATGGAGGTGCACTCAAACGTGGCTTTAAAGAGGCTCGGTATGAATGGATTTTCTTTACCGATAGTGATCTACAGTTTAATATTGCTGAACTTAAAAAGTTTGTAGCACATACTCGTAACTATCAAGTAGTTTTAGGATATCGTGGTAATCGTGCCGAAGGCTGGAAACGTCAATTAATTGCAAATGCCTTGAAGATTTGGAACCGCATTTTACTTGGTTTTCCACGTAGAATTAAAGATATCGACTGTGCATTTAAACTTATTCACCGTAGTGTCGTCCGCTCAATTGAACCACTATTTTCTGATGGAGCTATGGTTTCTACCGAGTTATTACTTAAGATTCATAAAGCCAAGTATCCATATCAACAAGTCAGCGTCACACACTACAATCGTCGTCATGGTACTCCCACTGGCAATAAATTGAATGTAATTACTAAAGCAGTTCAAGATACTTTTTATTTACAGCGTAAACTTGCATACTTTACGATAAACTCTTCATATCAAAAAAGCCTTTTCAGAGTACCAACTATGTAACTACTTGATATACTGAAGTACTCAGTAACTCAAGAATAGAGCTGTAATGTTTGCAAAACTTCGTTCATTTGCTACCAAATTAATTACTCCTACCGTTTTATGGCCACTCGGTCTATTTACGATTTCTTTGATTATTGCTATTACTAACTTTGAGCCAGGAGTCTGGCTAACAGGATGGGATACTCTACATCCAGAATTTGATTTTTCCTTAAACTTTCAACGCATGCTGTTTGGAGCTTGGCGAGAAGACCAGGGCTTAGGAGCAGTAGCTGCTCATTCTCATATGAGCGACTTGCCTCGTATTGCACTGCTTTGGTTATTTTCTTGGTTTATGCCACTAGCAAGTGTTAAGTTTATCTATGTTCTACTTTGTTTACTACTTGGACCTCTTGGTATATATTTTTTTACTACCAAAACAGTACTTCCTAAACATCGATATGCGCCACTACTTGGCTTTACGAGTGGCATGATTTACTTATGTAACTTAGGTACTGTGCAACATTTTTATGTGGTTTTCGAGATGTTTGCGGTACAGTATGCGGCGCTTGGCTGGTTGTTTTGGCAAGCATCAGAGTTTGTTCAAACAGGTAAAATAAAAAAACTATTATTCTTTAGTGTATTAGTTTTATTGGCTACGCCAATGGCGTATGCATCAACTTTATGGTTTGCATTTGCGTTTGGTCTTGCACTCTATTTATTACTCTTCAGTTTTCTCTCACGCTCAAAAACATACTTTTTTCGCACAGTTACAGTTGGACTTGTTTTACTAGCAATCAATTCATTTTGGCTTTTCCCAAATCTATACTTTCTTTTTTCAGGTGCGTCTAAAGCTCCTCAGAATTCACATATAAATGAACTCTTTTCTTCTGAAGCTTTTCTACACAACCAAGCATATGGAACACTTCAACACGTTCCGTTGCTACGTAACTTTCTTTTTAACTGGACTCAGTATGAAGCTTCAACCAACACCTTTAGTCCACTTTTGCAGCCTTGGATTACTCACCTTAAAAATCCGCTAGTCTCACTCATTGGCTATAGTATCTTTCTCTTTTCTTTAGCAGGTGGATTAATTGCCGTTAAGCAAAAGAATACTGTTTTAATTTCTGTTATTGCGGTTGGACTCATGAGTATTTTTATGGTTATTAATGCAAACCCACCATTTGAGTGGTTTTTTACTTTTCTAAGAAATCACAGTAACTTGTTTGAAGAAGGCTTACGTTTTCCTTTCACAAAATTCTCACTTCTTTTGATGTTCGCGATGAGTGCGTTAGCTGCTCAAGCTCTTGCATATCTTTTAGACTTTTTGCAACAAAAGCAGTACAAAATTGCGCAACGACCAGTCCTAATTGGTGCAATTATTAGCGTATTACTTTGTTTTTACTTCTTACCAGCATTTTCTGGAAATCTTATTAATAAAAAAATGAAAAATGATATTCCAGCTGAGTACTTTGAGTTATTCACATGGTTTAAAACCCAGCCTCCACAGGCTCGTGTTGCACAGCTACCCCTTCAGACTAACTCTGGTTGGGACTATTATTCTTGGGATTATGAAGGTCCCGGATTTATTTGGTTTGGAATTACCCAGCCGTTACTAGTCAGAGACTTCGATCGGTGGAATCCACAGAATGAGACCTTTTATAATCAAGCTGCCCAAGCACTGTACAGTGGTACAAAAGATGAATTTATTGCTGTTTTAAAACAATACAGTGTGAGTTATCTGCTTGTAGATCGTAGCAT
>CAYUES010000014.1:0-2955 GCA_964443885.1 uncultured Pseudomonadales bacterium | reverse complement strand
GTAGCATTGTAAGTCCCGGTCAAGAGAATTTTTCTCTTGCATACGACAAAATTGATGGCTTTTTAAACAATGAAACTACCCCAATTATCTGGGAGAAAGGTTCATTACAAGTGTATAATGTAAGAGAGATTACCCAAGCTCCATCATCGTATACTCAAGTTACTTCCAGTATACCAAGCATTTCTGCCGAGACTACGTATACAAGAACTAATCCTATTTATTCTAGAAATGGCTCATATATCTCTCCTATAGATGAAAGTTCCACGGCAAATTTCAACTATCCATTTGCTGACTTACTCACTGATAGAGAAGCACAAGTGGTTGTTACTGATAGCAGTATTATTTTGGAACGAACACTGACTCACGTTGATCAGAACTCAGAATCTATCGATATAGTTATCCCAGCGTTGACTACTAAAACACCCATCACTACTGCTTTTTCTGTTGAGTATCTTGATACTGTAGCAGTCCTCACTTTCCTCCCATCTCCAGAGATAACTATTAATAATCAAACCATCCAACACCCAGTGATTGAGGATACGGTAACTATTCCATTAGAAATTACTCCTGAAGAATTAGCGATTGGGTTTGGAACTACTTTAACAAATGTAAAAAAAGGTG
The DNA here is from genome assembly GCA_964443885.1 of uncultured Pseudomonadales bacterium. GTDB lineage: Bacteria > Patescibacteriota > Microgenomatia > UBA1400 > PJMF01 > OMIS01. The sequence continues at coordinate 2,334 of CAYUES010000014.1, read as the reverse complement.
AGAAAAGCTCATTTATTATTACAACTCTAGCTGGCAATCCAACACTAAGAATTTTTTATAGTGATCCTAACGGTGTAGGCGACGAATCAGCTAGACTATACGAATTCCAAATTCCTTCGATGATTTGGCAAAGTCATTTTACAGACCAGGTGCTTTCTTTTCCAAACCCTTCCGGAACTGCCTCAACTATACAACTTACGTATCCAACTGCTGCCATCCCTTCATATCTATTTGACACTTCTTCTACAAAAAATTGTGCTCAAGATGCAATGGGTGAGTTTTCTCAAACCAATACTGATGAAAGCATTCAACTTATAGCTTCTAAAAAAGGTGCTGCTTGTAAAGTCTTGACCTTTCCTCAAACCACTTTAAATGACTCATTTATTATTAGAATGCAAGGCAAAAATGAACTCGGACGCAGCCTAAAGTACTATATTCGAAATACCATCACTAGTCATAATGAGCTTGAACATGTTCTGCCAGAAAAGACATTTGATACTTCATACAGTATCCTCCGTCACACCTATGCCAATGAAAGAGATAGTTTTTATAATCCATACGCTCTTACAATTGAAACCAGATCTTTTGGCAACCGGACAAGTAGTAATGAACTAACTGCACTCGCTTTATATCCATTACCAATTGAATGGCTCTCTACTATATATAGTAGCAATCCCAACTCACCAAAAGCGGAATTGACCCAACTTACTGAGCCAGTTACCACACAACAATTGAATACCTCTCAATACGATATTAGACTTTCAAAAAGTACTATAGAGCAATATCTTATTTTTAATCAATCAATTGATGGCGGCTGGATCGCTTTTCCACGGTTACAACCTTGGAAAAAGCTACCTCACTTTTCATATAATGGGTGGGCTAATGCGTGGCAAGTACCTTCTAATATTCAACATATTACTATTCTGTTCTGGCCACAGTTGCTAAGTTTACTAGGCTATTGTCTGGGGATACTTACCTTGTTGATCCTCCTACCTTCAATCTGGGGCAAGCAAGTACTCTTTACTGCAAAAAAAATTACAGTAAATTCCCGTAAAATTATGATCCGCGCCCGAAACTTATTAGAAGGTAGTACTAAGTAACCTGATTCTACAGTTTTTGTAAGGATTCATCTGTATATTCACGCATACAGATGTCCAAAAAAATTCTTTTAAACAAAGTCTCTCATCGATATCACTATTTCCTGTCACGGTATTCAAGTTGTAGCAACAAGATAAACAGTACAGTAACAATCTGGGTCAGTCTTATTTCCTGTCTGGCTATCAGTTTATTCTTCCCCTCCCAAGCCTTTGCTCGCCTTAGTATTTCAGAAGTCTATCCAAATCCAACTAGTGGCGAGTCAGAGTGGATTGAGCTCTTTAACGCTGGTAATGAGGCTGTTTCATTGAGTGGCTGGAAGCTCCAAGATAAGTTGAGCACACCTAGCGATATTTTTGTTTTCTCTTCACAGATAATTGGTCCACAAGAATTTCTAGTAACTGAATTGTCGAGTGCTAAGCTTAATAATGCAGCGGACGGAGTAGTTCTTTTTCAGCCTAATGGCGAGCTGCATGACTCAATGGACTACTCTAGCAGTGAAACAGGCAAATCTTGGCAGAGGACGTCTCTAGCTAGCCAAACCTATATAAGTACAGAACCCACAAAAGGCAGTGATCACTCCAGCTACTCACTTGTGCAGCCCCAGTCACCTACAATCACTCCAACACCACTACCTACTGCCTCCCCGAGTTCTACTCCTGAGCCAAGTACATCACCCTATCCAATACCAACTGTACAGCCAGCTAGTTCTCCTACCTCGTCACCTTTGGTAACACCGAATCCGACTCCTACGTCTGCCCCACCTACCCCGAGTCCATCTCCCTCAGTTCCACCTGTATCAACTCCAACACCTTCTCCTACTCCCTCACCGGAATCTGGATTAGCACTGGAAAACCTGCAGCTTTCGGAAATCATGGCTTGTCCGTCTAGTGGAACTGAGTGGGTGGAGCTTTATAATAATTCAGATGAAAATCTGTCAATTTCTAATTGGCGCATTACTGACGAATCTGGAACTAGTAAAACTCTAACTGGCACAATTTCAGCAAAAAAAAGAGCTGTCTTCACTTGGACAGGGAGTTTATTAAACAATAGCGGCGATAGCTTTACGATTAGTACTTCTACTGGCCAGATAGTTATTCAAGCTGCATATGCTACCTGTACAGTTGGTTCTTCACTCGTGTATATTTCCGATACAGGCTCACTTACGAACTTACCTTCAGGAATACAAACTGCTCCAGGCAAATGGCTAGCAACCACGCCTACAGATGGTGAAGAAAA
>CAYUES010000013.1:0-22984 GCA_964443885.1 uncultured Pseudomonadales bacterium | reverse complement strand
CGTATGGCTTAACAACACTGCGGATGAAACACGTAGAAGTTGCAGGCTCGGTTGTAAAGTTTAGTTTTAAAGGAAAAAGTAATATCTATCACGAACTAGATATTCGTCACCCGCGAGTAGTTTCGACTATTAAAAAATGTATCGATCTTCCTGGTTATGAATTATTTCAATATGTAGATGACTCAAACAATCGGCATTCTTTGGATTCATCAGAAGTAAATGAGTACCTCCAACAAATAACTGGCGAAACACTTTCTGCCAAAGACTTTCGGACCTGGGGTGGAACAACTCTAGCGGGGAACACTTTATATCACTTGGGTTCACCAAGTGAAGAACTACCCTTTGAAAAAGCAATTGTGCAGACAGTTAAAACAGTCTCTCAGCACTTAGGAAATACCCAAGCAGTTTGTCGGAAGTACTACATTCACCCATCGATTATTACGAGCTACGAGCACAACAAGTTGGTACCGGAGTTTGATAAAATTTATAAGACGGTGGCTGATGTTCCAACAGGGTTAACACCTGAAGAGTATGCAACTTGGAACTTACTCCGTAAAAAATAGCTACTTGTTACGCATTGCTTCGAGCTTCATCATCCCAATACCTTGAACGATATCGAGTACTACTGCTAGTGATAGGACAACACCCCAAGAGGTTACACCCATTCCAAAAACTTCAGAGGCGCGAGTAATTAACCAAATAGTTACAAAGTTAATTACGAGATATCCAAGCATCCACTCTGCACTAGTAAGCGGTCGATTACGGCGGAGTTCCCACTCGTGGAAAAACGGAATACTTAACGTATTAACAATTGCCAAACTACCCGCACTCAACAGCAACGCCCAGATTGGGGAAATAGAAAATGTTCCGAGCACGACACTCATCGGATACCAAGTATTTGCAAAGTAGAGCACGATTGTATTAATGATGAATAAAACAGCAAACGATACCACTTGTGTCATACCTGGATTTTGTGACTCAACCTGAGTGCTAACTGGAGTAGTTTTTGTAGATTTTTTTGCCATAGTTTCCTTGTATACAACTACAAGAATAATAGCACAGTTACAATCAAAACTTAATTGCCTCTAAAACACTTTCTTACTTTGTTGGCAATAGAATCAGATTTGGCAGTAGTTACTGCTACATCATGCTGGCGATAATCTTGGGGATCGAAAATAGATTTTTTCATTTGTATACCATTCAAAAAGTGCGAAGTTTTACTGGCGCCATAAATTGAAGATAAAATTCCTGTTCCATTACAACCTAAATTGTACAACAAAACTGGATTCAAAGGCTCCGGTCCAATGCAGCGCACACCATTGGGGGTGTAGCCCATGAGCCCATGCCATTTATATTTATACGGAACATCACCCTTGGGTGCATGTTTATATGTTTTATGCAGAAAGTCATCGATCATCTGTTGTGCTTCTTCAGGGTAGGGATGCTCCTTTTGATAATTGTTAGTATCATCCATTAAGGATTCTGGACCGCCAATACAAATCAAGCTATGTTTTTGATTGGCTTCACCTTCAAATGGTCGACGCGTAAAGTAAATATATGGCTCACTTTCAAAAGCAGAAGCATTTGGCTTTGATCGTGGTGGTAGATAACTAATTGCGATCGGAGTATTTCCAGCTTCTTCTAAGTATGCAGCCATGTAGCCCACGGAACCACGGACTAAATGATGAAAGTTTTTATTGATATCAGCTCCCACTTTGTTGGTGATAGAAAATCTTTCAAAACCATTTGTACACAAGACCACTTTTTCAGTTTTTATTTCAAAATCGAGCACTTTGAGTACCGCAAAATTTTCAAAAAGTTGCACATCACTGACGGGACTGTTTTCTAAAACAATACATCGATCAGCAAATGTAGCAAGCAGATACTCCAACACATCTTCACAAAAAAGCGCACTGTTCATGCAACCTTTACGTGCAGAGAGCAACGCGATAAAACGAGTATCTTCAGTTTCTAGTAACTTTAAAATTTCTTCTTGTGGCAACGTTGTATACAAACCTTTGTATTTTGGGGGAATTTTTTCTAACAGCCCAACATCTTCAGCCAAGATCAGTGGTTCAACACGGATGCGAGCTTGCTGACAAAAAACGATGTTTTCCAAGTGAACTAAAACTTCTTCTAGATCCTGACAGCCAGCATAGCCAGTAAATTGTTCGGAAGGAGTGGTGATTTGGGACTCGGCAAAAATATCATCTAACAAGTCCCACGCAGAGTCGATGGCATTTTGCGCGTCAGCAGTTAACTCCAATCCATATTCTTTTACGAGGCCGGCAATCTGTTGCTCAAAGTAACTAATCATTTGGCCAGCGTTGTGACCAGTGGCTCCGTGAGCCACTTTGCCCGCTTCAATTAAAACAACGTTTTTATCGGTATTTTGTAACGTAAAGTAGGCAGTGCAAACTCCAGCAATTCCAGCACCAACAATAGTAACTTCAGTACTTTTATTTTCTGCAAGTTTTTGAAGAGGGCGTTTTTTCTGTAGTTGTTCAATCCACGGTGAAGTATTGAGCATGGCAGGTTCGAATTCTACTAGGTGTTACGGGTTTATCGCAAAAGTAGGGTAGCTAAGCCTAGGAAAGCTAAGAAGCCAAAGATATCAGTTGCGGTAGTAATAAAGATTGTAGCAGAAGAAGCGGGATCTTTTCCGAGTCGTTGCATTAAGGCTGGAGTTAAGGTGCCAAAGGTAGCCGCAATCAGTAAATTAATAATCATCGCAATCGCTAAGACTGAGGCGACTAATAGATTGCTGTTAAAGTAGGCAACGATACAGAAGACAATAATGCCGTTTATAACTCCATTAAAAAAGGCAGAGCCGACTTCATTTTTAAGAATCATAAGGATTTCGTGCCAACCTAAATCTTGATTACTCAATCCTCGTACCATCACCGCCATTGTTTGGGTGCCGGCATTGCCACCCATACCAGCCACAATTGGCATATAGATTGCCAAGAGCACTTGCTTAGCAATCACATCTTCAAATAAGCCCACCGTGAATGAAGCCAAAAAGGCAGTGCCCAAGTTGATGATTAACCACTTATACCGAAAGTTTACTTTGCGTTTTACCGAGTCGTAAATTGATTCTTCAGCCCGCACACCGGCAAAATCATAGAGCGAAGAAGTTTCTTGTTCCTGAAGCAGCCGAATAATATCGTCTGAATAAATCACGCCCAAGACGTTTTCTCGTTCACCCAGAACAACCACTTTACTGTGTGGATGTTTGCGGAAAAAATTAAGAACTTCATTTTGCCGTGCAATATGCCTGATGGTGGCAATTTTTTTTGAGTGATCACTTGCTTTGTCATGGTGTTTGGCGAGCGCTAACTTATAGACAGGCAAAAATCCCTGTAACTTATCTTCCTTGAGAATCAAAATGGTCGGCACTTTGCCTGTTCTTTTCTCATGAACTTGTACTTTTTCAGCTATTTGACTAATCGAGTCTTCGTCACTAACGGTAATGTAATCGAGGTTCATTAAACCTGCAGCCGTATCAGGATCAAAACTGAGAAGCAGCGATAAGTCTTTGCGTAAAAATTCATTTAAAGTCTCGATAACTTGAGTTCGTCTTTTTTTACTCAGCAGCTGAATGAGGTCGGTGGCTTCAACGGGATCAAATTTTTCAAGAATTAGTCTAATTTCTTCATCAGTTAGGCGTTTGAGAATATCACTCGTAATGTACTTGGTGGTTTGCTTAATGACTTTACACTGGGTGTCTAAATCAAGATCTCTAAAAATTTCCATCCGTTGGGTAGGCTTATAGGAAAGCTCGTGAATAGTAGGTGCTAACGGATTTTTTGGCATTATCTATATAGATTGTTCAGCAGAAATCGCTGTAAGTAAAGAGGTGAGTTTATTGTAGATAAGCATCGCAGCAGATTTGACAAATCGGTGAACCATGCTAATAATAGGCCGCGGTGTATACTACGTATTAAATATTCAGGAAAGGTGTGTAATCATGGTAAAACTGTTTAATAAAATGACACTGACTAAACGAGTTGGCTTAAGTCTAAGTGCGGTAATTCTAGGAGTAGCCCTCTTAGTTCCAGCTGCCAAGACGTTCGCTCAATCTCAATCTTGCTGGTCTGACACAATTCCGCTTACTTCAACAGCAGCCCAATCCCGCTCAATTTTTTGTATTTTACAAGGTGAAGGAAAAGACACTGCAGCTGCAGCTGGCAATACTTGGGTGGATGACTTCAATCATGGTTTGCTTGAAGCCCCATTTCCAACCAGTTCATACCAGGTTTACGACAACTTAGGTGGTATTGAACAGTCCAAGCACTGGTTGCACAATGATCACTGGATGGTCGATATTGCGCCAAACGCAGTCGATGATCAATATCCTGGTGGTAATGTTGGCGGTGCGATGATTCGTCCCAACCAATCATTTACGTTCCAAAACGGCATGCTTTCTGTTGAAAACGTTGTTTCTGCAGGTCACGAAGACTATACCGGAAATAACTGGCATGAGGTCATTTTGACGACTGCCGATGCTCCTCATACAGACTACTTTAAAGGCTTATACGGTGATGAACAGTTCACTGGTCACTGGTCTTTAGGAATGCGTATGCAAGCTGATCGCTTACCAATCGTTGCTTTGTTTAGACCAGATGGCGAACGTGAATGGGAAGCATCTTTCTGGCAGATGGCTGGCACTGAAAACTTCGGTGGCGGACCATGGGGTGAACTAGAAAATGTCTGGCGCGTCTGTCCCGCAGATGCTCAAGATATGGGCTGTCGCGATGACTTCCGTTGGGAAGTTACTGCTAACTCAGTGACTTTATATGTGAATGGACATAAATACTGGTCACAAACTGGCTTGGCAATGCCTGCTGAGTTAGTGACTGGTAATAATTACGTCTACATGGCTTCAATGACCTGGAGAGAACCAGCGAAAACTGTGCGTTTTCACTGGGATAACTTGAGAATCAACAAGCCAATGGGATCATTGCCAGAACCAACTCACAGTCCACATCCCACTGTGACTCCAAGTCCAACTGCAACTCCAGCACCAGCTCATAACGCTGAAGACTTTGCAAACAAGACTCTTGAGTACTTTGGTGCGCCAAAGACGAACAAGAATATCAACTATCTCAAGAAGTTGTACAACACAATTCTGGTGAAGTTAGTATTCTAGTTACCTGAATTGACTACTCGAGTTCTTTCAAAAAGAGAACCGACAGTATCGTCAACTGGAAGTCCAAATAAGCGCCCTCTGTTCCAGAGGGCGCTTTCGTACAGCTATTTATACCGTATTAGTTAGATTGTTAGGTACAGTTACTGTGCAGCAGATTTTTCTCTGGCTGGCTTAAGTGTAGTTGCCCACCAAGTGAGTTCGTCCATAACTTTTTTAAGAGCACCTTTGACGTAGCCGTCTTTCATTTTTCCATCTTCAAATGCTTCCCAAATATAAGGAATGATAATTTGTTCACGCATCGGAACCATCTGGAGTTCAACCGCTACTAAGCGCAGTTGTTCGACAGCGCGTGCACCGCCTGCAGTGGCGCCGTACGAGACGAAGCCCATCGGTTTGCGCGCCCATTCTTGGTACACAAAATCGAGCGCATTCTTTAGAACAGCAGAGAACGAGTGATTGTACTCAGGAGTGATCACGATGTAGCCGTCTAAGCCCGCAATTGTTTTGGACCACTGCTTGGTATGTTCATTTTGATACTGACCACTCGAAGGGGGGATGGGCTCATCTAGAAATGGCAAATTAACTTCTGCTAAATCAATAAATTTGAAATTCACATCTGTAAATTCTTTGGTTTGTTCCATAAACCACTTCGCAACATTTTCACCTGCACGTTGTGGCCGGGTACTTCCCAGGATGACTCCGATTGAAATTGACATATAATCTCCTTAGTATTTGAGTATGTTATACTATACTTTGTATAGTGATATACTACACCCAATACTATACAAAGTAAAGTGATTTAAGTAAGAAAAAGGTAGGAATGCCTGAAAACTTTGAAGAAAAACCCGGTTGTATTCAAGCTGCTCTCCAGATCATTGGGGAAAAGTGGACTGCCTTAATTATTCGTGAACTGTACTACGGTAGTAAGCGGTTTAATCAGTTGCAACATGCGCTGCCAGGCATTAGTCCACGGACACTTTCACAACGCCTCAATAAACTCGAACACTGTTTCGTAGTTGCAAAGAGTCAAACTTCTCAAGCGGTTTCGTATCCTAACTATAGCCTGACACAAAAAGGTCAGGATTTTGCGGGGATTTTACAACAAATGGCTGACTGGGGTGCAAAGTACCATTCAGCTGTATAAAGTTCTACAAAAGCATACGCATTTAGCACTATTTTCTGAAGTATTTTTTTCACACACCACTTATTGATATACATATTTGAGATGTATGTAGTAGAATAAAATGCCACAGACACCTCATCTTTCCCACACATGGTGCTTCCTCCTCCTTCACTGCACCTCGTGTGGGATTACTTATCTTTAAAATCGCTTCTTTTGCTAACTTAGGAGGTCGATAGCGGCAGTTCAACAACAAAGGTACTTCCGCTTGGAGACGTACTCTTGACTCGAATTTGACCACCATGGGCGGTAATAATTTTCTGGGCAATTGCTAAGCCCAAACCATAGCCATCCGCAAGCGAACGAGATTTATCAGCGCGATAAAAACGATTGAAGATATACGGTATGTCTTGCGCAGGAATACCACTGCCAGTATCACTGACAGTGATAACAGTCTTTACTTTGGTAACAGTATTGCTAAGAATAATCTGTGATTTGGGTGGGCTATATTTAATAGCATTATCTAACAGAATTACAAAAACCTCGGTTAACCCACTACTATTGCCAGCGATTTGTGCTTCAGCAATTGAAGCAGCAACTTTTATTTTTTTCTCCTTAGCCAATGCAGCAACTTTCTTTTGAGCTTTGGTAAGTACTTCACGTAGCGATACTTTTTCATGCAGATGCTGTTTTAAAATTCCGGGACTCTGTGCGAGTAGAAGCAGGTTATTTGAAAGTTCTTGTAAAGTATTGACTTCTTCTAAGTTACTCTTTAGTACGGCGCGAGCTTGTGGGTCGGTAATTCTTTTTTCAAGTAACTTGCCTTCAATTTCCGCTCTCAGAGTGGCGATAGGAGTACGCAACTCGTGCGAAGCGTCAGAAATAAACTGGTTTTGTTCATCTACCATTTCTTGAATTGGTTGTAACGTTTTGGCCGCCAAAAAATAACTAGCGCCACCGGCTACCGTAAGAATACCAATATTAATAATCATAAGATTAATACCGATTCTATTTTTAACGCCATATAATTCTTCTAAAGTTAAAATATGTGGTGGCAAGTGGGGACGTTTAAAAATAATCGCATCAGCTCGTGATTCGTCGTACTCAATTCGGTCGATGAGCTGCTGGATTTCGCGTGTTGAAACTTGGTAAAAAGCAATACTAAATAAAAAACTGACCGACATTAAAATCAGAACATACCAGGCAGTTAATTTGAGACGAGCTGAGTTAAACATAGGAGCCAATCAAGCTGAGTACCAGTCATCATTCTCAGTGTGTGTCTGATATTTTGTACCCAAAGCCACGTACAGTATGAATGAGCGGTTTTTTAAAAGGAGCATCTATTTTATCGCGCAAGTGTTTGATGTGGACTTCTACAGTGCTTGGCAAAATATCTGCATCGTAGTCCCAAACATGATGAACTAACTTTTCTTTTGAAATGACGGTATTGGCATTACGAAGTAAGTATTCGAGTAAAGCAAACTCTTTTGAAGATAAGGCAATAGCTGTATCGTTGCGCTTGACAGTCATTGTTTTAAGATTCAGTGTCAGATCCATAATTTTTAATACGGTATTTTGAGTTTGATTAGGACGACGCAGTAGTGCCCGAATTCTAGCAAATAGTTCTTCAAGTGAAAATGGCTTAACCATGTAGTCATCAGCGCCCACGTCTAGGCCAGTAACTTTATCAGTAACTTGCCCTTTGGCAGTCAGCATCAAGATCGGAATCATATTATTTTGAGCGCGTAACTCTTTACAGATTTCAATTCCATTTTTACTTGGCAACATAATATCTAAAACGAGCAAGTCAGGTTTTTCACCAACTACCAAGTCCAAGCCTGCTTCACCATCGTGCACGATATCAACAGCATATTTTTGCAGTTCTAGTGCTCGTTTCATGGCTTGTGCCAACTTAACTTCATCTTCAATAATCAGTATTCGCATAGGTTGTAGTGTACGGTTTTTTGCTTAAGGTTGGCTTAATTATACTCCTTGAACTAGAGATATCTTGACAGCCACGCCCTTGTTACACCAAAACAGCTCCGCGTGACGCGGAGCTGTCTGGAGCTATCTACTGAATTCTGTCCTTATTCAGTAGCGGTAGCGTTGGTTGTGGCAGATGTTTCAACCAGTGGCATGCCGTGCATTCCTCGGCCTTTCATCTTCATTTTGAAAGGGTGGATGTACTCTGGGTCGATGCCATTTTGTGCTGCCCAATCTTCAAGAGCTTGTTTGTGCGCTTCCATAGCAGCGCGACGTTCGTCTGCAGTCATACGCTGCATCGACTCGTGCTCGCTTTGGTGCTGATTCATGAGCTCTTGACGTTTGGAAATAATGAGTTGTTTTTGAGCCTCTGTAATTTTTCCCTCACTAACCAGCTGTGTGAGCCGCGCTTCCTCTTGAGCTTGTCTCTCAGCTTGGTGCGCTTGCCGCTCCTCAGTAAAGACGGCTTGCACCTCGTCTTTGTTTAGTCCGAACTTGGTTGATAATTTTTCAACAAGCGATGTCATTGGATCTGACGACGGCGTAGTTGTTTGTGCAAATGCTTGTGTTGCTGTAAAAAGCGTCGTACCAACGATCGCTACTGCAGCTACAGTTAAAAGTGTTTTCTTTTGCATTTGTACCTCCTTTCTTAAGCCTGTACTCTAACCGTACATTCTTAAAAAGTGCTTAAGCTCACAAGGCTACTTGCAATATCAAACCAGTCATTTTAGAGTGGTAATAATGAATGAGCCAAGATATACTCACTACTCGACTATGGGCAAGAAAATATTGAAGTACTTAAACCCGCTCTCTCAGTTAGGCAGAAGAAAGTATTCTGTCTGGTTTCCGTTGTTTTTTACAGCATTACTCTACTTTTTTACAGAATTTTTCGTCTTTGGCGGTAGTGGGAATACCGATGGAACCTATGTTATTTTTCTTTCCTTGGCATTGATTATTTATTTTGCATTTAGAGATGGTATTTCAGGTGGGTTAATTGCGACCGTCATCACAATTTTGTACTACATGTACTTGTTGCTTACACGTGAGTATTCAGAAGAGACGTTTGTGGCTGGAGTGCAGACCTCGGCGGCTTTAGGGATGATGTATGTCATATTATCAATAATTATTGGTTGGTTAAAACAAACGCTTGATTACTTAATTGAGAGAGAAAAAAATGCACGACATGAAGCGGAACAAGGCAAACTACAGTTGCAGACAGTTTTGCAGCAGCTGCCTGTGGGTGTATTAATGTTTGACAAAATTGAAGGTAAACTGAATGGTAATAAGCAAATGGAGAAAATTTTGGGTTCAAAGATCCCCAAAACATTTCAAAAAGAAACGCCAGAACGTCCACACTTTGTATATAAATCTGATAGGCCATTACTTGAAAAAGAATGGCCAATTACTCGTGCACTTACTAAAGGTGAACGAGTAATTAGTGAAGAAATGGAGTTCTTGCGCGCAGATAAGAAAAAAGTATTTTTACGGGTGAATGCTGCACCGATTCGTAATAAAGAGCATGAAATTATTGCCGCTGTTTCGACTTTATATGATATTACTCATGAGAAAGAGTTGGAAAAAAGGAAAAATGACTTTGTAAATATGGCTTCACATGAGCTAAAAACGCCAATTACTAGTTTAAAGTTATACGTTGAGATGTTGGCTCGCTGGAGTAAACATAACAAAGACGAGAAATTTGCTAAGACAATTAAAAGTATCAATAATCAAGCAGATCGTTTGCAAGAACTAGTGAATGATTTGCTTGATGTAACTCGTATCCAAACAGGCAAACTGCATTTGCAAAAAGATGTTTTTGAGATGAATGAAGTAATTACTGAGACAATTGAGTTGCTACAACCAACGACAAAAGATCAAACTATACAGTTCAAGCCACAAAAACCGATTATGGTAGTAGGCGATAAATTCCGAATTTATCAAGTCTTAACCAACTTACTGACAAATGCAATAAAGTACTCACCAGAAAAAACTTCGATCATTGTTAAAGCAGTGATCAAAAACAAAAAAGTAGTTGTCAGCGTTAAAGACTTTGGGATTGGCATCGAGAAGGATCAGCAAAAGAAAATCTTTGAAAGATTGTATCAGGTAACTGACATAACAGAAAAAACATTCCCGGGACTTGGAATGGGCTTATATATTTCTAAGGAAATAATCAAAAGACATCGTGGTAGTATTTGGGTAGAAGGTGATAGAGGTAAAGGTTCGACCTTCTATTTTTCACTAGCTCTTGCACAATAAAAAATGGCAAAACGGTTTTTAATTTTACAAGTTATTACAACACATTTTCATACAGATGCAGCTTTGGCAGAAATGGCTGAAGCGGAACAATTGATTGGGACGTTTGGTGGCGAGGTAGTTGAAAAATCTGTGCAGCATCGCATTCATCCAGATCCTAATACCTACATCGGGAGGGGTAAGTTAGAGTGGGTACAAGAAACGGTTAAAGCAAAGAAAATTGATGTGGTTGTTTTTAATGCGATTGTAAATTCAGGACAGCTTTTCAGAATGGAAAGAGCGCTCTGGGAAGTAAATACGAAAATTGTTGTTTGGGATCGAGTTGATTTAATTCTCAATATTTTTGAGCAACATGCCAACTCGATTGAAGCCAAGCTGCAGATTCAACTAGCACGAGTCCAACACCTGGGTCCACGAATTTATGGTATGGGAAAAACTGCTCTTTCGAGACAAGGCGGTGGTATTGGGACGCGTGGAGCAGGAGAAACAAATATCGAGATCGAACGAAGAAATATTAAGAAGCTGCAGCAAAAGATCACTAAACAACTCCAAGAACGCTCAAAAGAACAACAAAATCGAATGTATAACAGACGCAAGAAAGGCGTTAAAACAGTTGCCTTGGTTGGATATACTAGTGCTGGTAAAACAACGCTCTTCAATGCTTTAACAGGTAAGAACAAAGAATCTGATCAATCGTTATTTACAACGTTAGATACAGTTGTCGGAAAGCTAAAGCTAGAAAAGTTTCTACCAGCCGTTTTAGTTTCCGATACAATTGGTTTTATTGATAATTTACCGCCGTTTTTGATCGAGGCATTTCGTTCTACATTGCTCGAATCTCTTGAAGCTGAAGTACTCTTACATGTAGTAGATGCTGCAGATCCAAAGTCAGATGAAAAAATTGGTATAGTTGAAAGTATTTTAAAAGAGCTAGCAGCTCCTCAAGAGCAAATCTTAGTTTTTAATAAAATAGATGTCCTTTCAAATGAGAAAAGAAAACTGATCGAGGCAAAGTACGCCGAGCGTAAAACTATCTTTGTATCAGCCAAAACGGGTGAAGGAATGGCGAAGTTAAAAGAAACTGCTGAAGTATTATTGGGTAGAAAAAGTGACTCTGCAGTATCAAATATATAGTGTAGTAGACACTTGTTTTTAATTGCTCCACCAAGTCTTTTTAATTAATTGTATATTGACTTTATTCAGTGCCAGAATTAAGATTGATGCTGTACTTACGTATTTATTACAATTTCATTACATCGTCTTATGACCTTAACCACCGCTCACTTTTCGCTTGTACTACGTACCAAACAAAACTCAACAGTTTTGATCATGCAGTTTTTCAATGACGTAATAACTACTCAACAGTTTCCACACACGCTACAGTTTCTGAAACTGCATGCTCCTAAAGTTCTTAAAACTAAATGTTTTAACTCATTAAACTTAAGTTTTAAACAAGAAGTGATAAACACTGAACTTGGGCATCTGTTTGAGCATATTTTATTAAGTTATTTGTGTGAAGAAAAAATAGAGGCTGGTGCAGATTCAGCGATATTTGATGCCGTAACTCACTGGAACTGGAAACGATTTCCGAAGGGAAACTTTAAGATTGTGCTGCAAGGAAAAATTGATAAAAAACTTTTGTTTACCGCTGTAACAAGAAGCATAAAAATAACTGATTTACTGTTTAGTACTAACACAGCTGACACAATTGGAACTTCACTTGCGACGCAACAGCAGCCGCTTGTGCGACCGCTGTTGGGAAATGCGAGTACTCGCCCCGAACTCAATTAGTCGGCTCTTCGCGCGGTGTGGGAACTCTTGCCACCTCGGGCACGTTCTTCTTTAGTTAGTCGATGCGCGGTGCCGCTTTTCTGTGCAGCTTGGCCACCTTTTCGTCCCAGTTCCTGGTAGCTTTGGCTTGGATCACGCTTGATTTGCTCTTTGCGAGCATTGCCGCCTTTCTGACCAACACTGCGGTGTCCCGCAGAATCACCAAACCAGCCTTGACCTCGTGTAGGATCATTTGTCATGGTTGTTCCTTTCTTTTTATTTCTACTACTCTTTGCAGAGTACTTCAAAGATATGAAAGGCTTTATAAACTTTCGTAATAATATGGTAAGTTGTAGTTGGCAGAAGCTATAGAAATACAGTACTCTATATAGTGGAGGATATTTATGGAAGAAATACTGACATTTTTATACAAGCTATTTTCAACTCCACTAAAGTTTTCCTTTTGGTTGATTTTAATCCCAAGTTTGTTTGTTCTCTTTAGTGCGGTAGTATCTGCCAAGTCGCTGGGCGGTGAGCTAGGTGCTGGTTTAAAGAAAGTTGCGGTTGGAACTATTACGTACGTTATTTTGTATCTAACAATCGTTGTAAAAGAGTACTTTCAGTATGAGACAATGTCAGAAGCAAACTTGCGTTTATTTTTCTTGTTTGTTAACATCTTCGGGTCTGTCTTCCTGATTTGGGGATTCTACCAAATTTACAGAGTTAGTAAGCGTTTAAGACTTTTTTAAGTTTTTATTCAAGATAATCTGCGCGTAGAGTACAGTTAGTAGCTGTGTTTTTTCATGGAGAGAAAGGTAGTATGATCGTTTATTACAAGAAACTATCACCAAACCAACCAGTATCAGCCGTAGCTCATTTTGAAAAAGAGTCGATAGTAGTGGTAACTGCTCCTACTAATGATGAGTTATTAGTTTTGGCCAAAGAACTTCATTTAGAAGAAGGGCATCTTCGTGATGCTTTAGATCCTTTTGAAGTACCACGTTTAGAAATAGAACAAGGTAGCTACTATGTCTTCACCCGGTTTGTTTCTAAAAGCAACGAGGCTTTTAAAACATTCCCTGTTTTGTTAGTAGTTACAGATGAGTTTTTATTAGTTTTAACTCAGCAAAAAAATCCACTGACTACTATTTTTGAAACTGGCAGTATTACCAGTCTAACTTCACAACCAGTTGATGTTTTTATAGAACTCTTTATGAAGTTAAGTACTCAATTCAGCCAGGCTATTAATGCTATTAACTATCAAATAAATAAAATCACCTATAATGTCGAAGAAATAGAAAATAAAGATATTATTAAGTTAGTTAACTTTGAAAATTATTTGAATGATTTTTTGAATATTTTCGTACAGAATGATGGGTTTTTTCAGCTGCTATTAACTAAAAAGAATAATACGCTTTTTTCTACAGAAAATGAGTATTTAGAAGATCTTTCACTTGAAATTAAACAGTTACTCAATCGTTGTAAAAGTAGTTTAAAGATGGTGACGAATGTTCGCAATGCATACTCCACAATTTTAACTAATAACCTAAATCAAGTTGTTAAGTTTTTTACCTCGATTTCGGTGGTTTTAATGGTTCCGACTGTAATTGCTAGTTTTTATGGCATGAATGTACCAATCCCAAATTCTAACAGTCCTTTGATGTTTTTACTCATAATAGGCGCTACAATAGTTGCATCACTTGTATTTGTATGGATGTTGGTCCGGAAAAAATTGTTATAAAAGTATGAATACATTCTCAAAGGCTATCGGTTTTTTTGTATTACTCGCAATACTACTGGGTGGAACTACGTATGTTTTTAGAGATGCGATCATGAGCTTAATTTTTAAGCCAACTTCCTCAAGTATTCCCACAAAAACTATCGCTATTCCTGGTGCAAACGACGCACAGAATTTGGAAGAAACTACATCGAGCACACCAGAAACCGTTGCTGAAAATTTAGAAGTCCCATGGGAAATAGTTTTTCTTCCTGATGGCAGTTACTTAATTACACAACGCAGCGGTAGCTTAGTCAGAGTCACTCAAGATTCTAAGAACACTATTCCGGTTTCGGGAGTTGTTCATCGAGGTGAAGGTGGCCTGATGGGAATGGCTTTACATCCGAACTTTACAGAAAATCAATGGCTGTACTTATACTTAACAACTCAAGCTGCTGGCGGACTAGTTAATAGAGTAGAACGCTACCGTTTTATCGCAGCCACTAATCAAATTACTGATAGAGTAGTCATCCTTGAAAATATTCCTGGTGCTGCTAATCACGATGGCGGTCGGATTGCGTTTGGTCCTGATGGCTTTTTATACATCACGACTGGGGATGCGCAAAATAGTGCCGATGCTCAAGATACACAGTCGTTAGCAGGAAAAATTCTGCGCATCGCTGCTGATGGCTCAATTCCTGCCGATAATCCATTTGGTAATGCGGTGTACTCTTACGGACATCGCAATCCACAAGGTATTGCTTGGGATTCTCAAGGAAGACTATGGTCTAGTGAACATGGTCCTTCTGGGACAGGCTCAGGATTTGATGAAGTAAACTTGATTGAAAAGGGTGGCAACTATGGGTGGCCAGATATTCAGGGTACCGAAACTGCTTCGGGAATGCGCGGTCCCGTTATTCAATCTGGAGCTACCGAGACTTGGGCACCAAGTGGCTTAGCAATTGCAGAAGATACTTTATTCTTTACTGGATTACGAGGCGAGTCGCTGTATGGCGGTAGTATTACGGGAACTTCGCTGGAAAACCTAGCCGCTCACTTCCGCGAAGAATACGGTCGGTTGCGGATTGTGCAAACAGGTCCAGATGGTTGGATATATTTTGGGACGAGTAATACCGATGGTCGTGGTAGCCCACGAGCAGCTGATGACACCATTTTACGTATAAAACTTGACGCACTACAATAACATCCTAAGTAAACTTAGGATGTTATGAGCGAATTATTCTTGTTTCAAATAATTACTGTGGTTGTTGGTTGACATTGACATCAACCTGTTCGGGTACGGCTATTTGCGGAGTAGTCGTATTGGTGTTTCTCAAGAGATTTGAACCATAATAGAAAAACATAAATAGTGCAGCAATTAATAAAATAATACCCACTAAGAATGCCATATTATTGGTACCTGATACTTCTCGTTCATGGATGACTTCTACCATGGTGTTCCTTTCGTAGTTTTTTTACTAACTACAAGACAGTGTAGCGAGTATAAATAGTATTCATGTTAAGTGATCGTAATTATCGAGTAAGAAAAACATGATCTCTAGTGCGCAGTGAGCAACTCGCTCAACTCAGTTGTGTATCGAGGTGTGCGATTTTCACTCTTCATTGCCCAAGTATTTTTTACGCCCATCGCGCCAAAGGTCAGTACTTTTCTTCCAAATCGTCGCCGAAGCGTATCTACGGCATCACTGATATTTTTATGTACCGGAATCCGAGTATTTTGAGAGTCTAAAAATAAATGCTGCTGCACGGTATGTTCAGGTGTAATATCTGAAAGGAAAACGGCAGCTTTGTAGTACTCGACGCCGGGCTTATATATTTTCTTCAATAGTTCTAACCCATGAGTAATAAAGGTAGACGTGTAGTTGGAAGCGACATCTAAACCTACTGTCAAACTTTTGCCATAGTACGGTTGCGTTTTTGAGTGAAAACTATTCCGGATATAGACAGTCAGAAACCGAGCCACACTTTTTTGCTGGCGCAGTTTATGGCAAGCGGTATCGATGTAGGTCGCAATCGCTTGGGCGAGGTCTTCCTGCCGTTTGACTCGTTTGCCAAATGAGCGAGAAGAACAGATCCCTTTTTTGGGGGCACGATTTTCTGAAAAGGCGGCGCAAGAAGTGCCGAGCAGCTCCATCCGAGTGCGAACGCCCATTACCTTGAGGTACTTTCGTACAATCTGTTCGTCTGTTTGAATCAAGTCGTAGCCAGTTAAAATTTTAGCTGTATGCAGTATTCGTGCTGATTTATAGCCAATTCCCCAGATGTTCTCGACAGCTAGCTCAGAGAGATATCTATTTATTTTTTCTTGATCCATCCCCACAAAACTAAAGACACCATTACAAACTTCCCATTTTTTGGCAAACTCGTTGGCAGCTTTAGCTAATGTCCGAGTTGCTCCAATCCCAATTGAAACGGGAACGCCTGTATGTTGCACAACAGTGGCACGGACTTTTTCTGCCCAAACTGAGTAATCAGCTTCACTATAAAAAGTAAGGGGAATAAATGCTTCATCGATTGAGTAGTACTCGACATAGGGCGAAAGTGAATCAAGTGTTTTCATGATCCGCGAAGACATGTCGCCGTACAAGACAAAGTTAGAAGAAAAAACCTTGACCCGCTTTTGAGCGATCAGTTCCTTAATCTTAAACACAGGTACGCCCATCGGAATACCTATTTTTTTAGCTTCATTAGACCGAGAGACAACACAACCGTCATTATTGGAAAGTACTACCACTGGCTTATTTTCAAGCGATGGATTGAAGGCTCGCTCACACGAGACAAAAAAATTATTACAATCAACGACCGCAAACATTTTTTTCATAATCTAACTAAGGTGTTCGTGCATGTATATCTAAAGTTTGCTTGTACGCTTCCATAAAGGCATCTGCGCAGCTACATCTAAAAAGATGCTTCTACCCTGTCTTTTGGTGTAACACTCTAACGACACTGCGCACAACTCCCCAAATTATGATTTCCTCGGTTACTTTAACTGGCCGAAAAGAGAAGTTTTTATTTTCAGCCACCAAGTATAGGCCGTCACTTTTTTTAACCAACCGTTTCACCAAAAACTCATCAGCATAGTAGGCCACCACGATTGCTCCTGGAACTGCCTGGATACTGCGGTCTACCACCAGTAAGTCGTCGCTAAAAATGCCTGCTTCGATCATTGAAGTCCCAGCCGCTCGGACCAGAAAGGTGGCGGCAGGGTGAGCAATCAGGAGCTTATTGAGATCAATGCCCATCTCAACGACATCTTCTGCTGGACTAGGAAAGCCAGCGCTAACTGGTGAAGCATAGAGAGGGATGCGTACCTCGGTGAGTGCAGGTGAACGGCTGATTGCTTGAGAGAGTGTAGTCAGATACTGAGTAGGTAGTGTGTGCCGATCTAACATACTCTTAGTATCGTCCGAAGATAAGGCGAAAGTCAAGCGCGGTTGGCGGGTTAGTAGCGAGGGCAGGCTTTTTTGCTCAGAGAATTTCTGTGGAGGAGCAGGTAGAATAAGCACTATAGAAAAATGTTTACTCATGCAGTACTTCAAAAAAATAGTTTCTACAATAACTACTCAATTTTCCAGCTTTTCATATCTGGAGTGGCTGCTCTTGGTGGTAGTAGTAGGTGTGTTGTTGCGCTCACTTGCTCCATTGGCTTTGTCTGGTTTGCCCGCTACGCATGACGGGGAAGGCCATGTGGCACGGATTGCCAACTATGCAGTGGCGGTTCGCCAGGGTCACATTCCGCCTAGAATCGCGCCGACCTTTTGGGATGGCTATGGCTACCCAATCTTCAACTTTCACTATCCGCTATTAAGCATTCTGGGTACACCGCTAGTTTTGGTCGGAGTTCATCCGGAGCTGGCTCTCAAGTTTTGGGTGGTCGTGGGCTGGCTTGCTCTGTGGCTCGGCACCTATCTATTCGTATTAAAGATAACTACTCACAGAACAGCAGCGATGCTGGGTGTTTTAGTGGCGGCGCTGAATCCTTATTTTTATTCTTTAGTGTATGTACGTGGATCGTATGGTGAGTTATTTGCAACGGCAGCTGCAGTTTGGCTAGTCTATTTTCTCGAAAAGAGAATCCAAAAATCACAAGAAAAGAAGCAGTTAGATATTGGGGTGATAGTTTCTGGAGCGATTGTTTTGTTGGCACATAACATCTACGCGGTTTTGTTATTTCCAGCTGCACTGTTATACGGAATCTTTCGTCAAAAACACAAGAACTTCCTGACGGTTGGTAGCGAGTTTGCGATTGCCTTTGGCATCTCATCATTTTTTTGGATTCCTGCTTTACTAGAAAAAAAGTATGTTCGATTTGATGAACAGTTTTCGCAGTTCTATCTAGATCACTTTGTGAATTTTTCCCAACTCTTCACTTCAAAAGTGACTTTTGGCATCTCCACTCCAGGATCTGATGATACGCTTTCAATGGGAATTGGTATGGCAGGTTTAGTGACGATTGGAGTGGCTGGTTTATACTTCATTTTCAAGAAACTGCCTTTTTCATGGAGTAGTGTTGAATTGAAAACTAAAAATAACGCAACTGGTTCTGATCTACCGGTAGTGGTTGCGGCAGCACTTTCTTTGGCAAGTATTTTTATCCTGCTGCCGATGTCGCTATTTCTTTGGAAGACGATTTTTGTATTACCGTACTTTCAGTTTCCATGGCGTTTCTTAGGACCACTTTCGATTGTACTGGCGGTTTTGGCCGCACTACTTTGGACTAAAAAAAACCGAGTCCTGCAAACGCTGCTCGGACTGGGAGTAGTAGCAAATCTAGTGTTTTTCACGGGCTGGTATTGGCCAACCTATAGTCACTTTGCACCAGAGTACTACTTGAACTATTACCAAACGTCGACTATTTTCGATGAGTTCCGAGCTAAAACATTTACGGTTTCACCAGGCAAACTCAGTGCAGGTACGCCAGAAGTACAAGGAAATGGTCGTATCTCAGAAGTAAAGTGGCGAGGAACATATCGCAGCTATCGAGTCCAAGCCGCTGAACAAGTGACGGTGGTCGAGCCCACGATGTACTTCCCCGGTTGGAAAGTCTGGGCAAATGGAACTGCCGCGGCAATGATTACTCCAGAAAATGATTCAGAACGCTCCCAACAATATAAAGGCCAAGTGGCGTATGTGTTGCCGGCGGGTGACTGGCAGATTTACAGTAAAATGACTCAACAAACTCCCGCTCGCATCATAGGTAATACGCTCACAGTAGCAAGTTTGCTCGTTATTGGCTGGTTAGGTGGGCAGCGCCTTCGCAGCTATGCAAAATTTCGTCGCGTTAAAAAATAATACTGTTTCTACCAGTATTACGAGTGGATGAAAGACGAAAATGAAGCTACAATTGCATGAAACCCATGCAACCAATTGAACAAAGTTTAGCAATATTTTTAGTCGGAGCCACCGGAGATCTTTCAAAAAAGAAAATTCTACCAGCGCTCTATCAATTATTTACCAAAGAACTTCTCCCTTCACATTTTTACATTATCGGTACAGCTCGTAGCCCGTTCTCGCGCCAAGAGTTTCATGAATTTGTAAATCAAGTGGTGCAACCTGCTCATGAAGGTACTTGGAATGAATTTTGCAAACATCTCTACTATGTGGCAGGCAACGTCAAAGATGCTGAAAGTTTTAAAGGACTACGTGCCCTCTATGAAACGTTGGATCAGTGTTCAAATCACTTATGGTACGTTTCTACTTTACCGAGTTTGTACGTTGATGTTGCTCGCAATATTAAGAATGCTACTCTGCATACCACCGTTTACGGTTGGACAAAATTTTTAATTGAAAAACCATTTGGTACTGATTTAGAGTCAGCCCAAGAATTAAATAGAGAGTTACTGCAAGTTTTTAAAGAAGACTCAATTTATCGGATTGATCATTTTTTGGGCAAAGAAACGGTCCAGAACTTGTTGGCATTTCGCTTTGCCAACGGAGCGTTTGAACATTTGTGGAACTGGAAGTTTGTAAAGTGTGTCACGGTCACTGCTTCTGAAACGATTGGCGTGGCAGGTCGGACGGCTTTTTACAATCAAACCGGCGCGATTCGTGACATTTTTCAAAACCACATTTTGCAGATGATTGCGATGTCGATGATGGAAGAACCAGTTTCGTTGCAAGCTCATCATATCGATACTCGTCGCCAGGAATTTTTGAACTCTCTCAAACTATTTACCGAATCTTCAATCGAAAAATCCGTCTCATTTGGTCAATACTCAGCTGGAGTTATCCAGGGTAAACTGGTGCCTGGCTACTTACAAGAAGAAGGAATGGAAGTGGACTCAACCACAGAAACTGCCTTGGCGGCTCGAATTTTTGTAGAAAATGACCGTTGGCAGAATGTCCCGATTTATATTCGCCTCGGCAAACGAATGGCGCGTAAAGCGACCGAGATCTCGATTCACTTTAAAGAGCCTTTTAATAAATTATTTACTCAAATGGATGAGCAACCACGCGGCAATATTTTAACTCTCAAGATCGCACCACACGAAGGTATTTTATTTAAAATGCACGTCAAAGAACCTGGCCTTAAACTCTCCGTCAAAGAAGTGCCGATGCGTTTTTACTATAAGCACGCGTTTCAGATGGACTTAATCGAAGCATACGTAAAGCTGATTTATGATGCAATTCAAGGTGATACAACGCTTTTCCCACATGCCAAAGGTATTGAGCAGTCTTGGAAGTTTGTCCAACCACTGCTTGAGTATAAAAACAGACCAGACTTTAAGCCAGAACCATACCTGGCTGGGAGCTGGGGACCACGCAGTTTTGAAAGACTAGTACGAGCCGATGGTAATGAGTGGGAATAGTTAAACCTGAGGGTCGCTATTTGAGCGAGTTTGCAGTATAATTGCCACTTATGCAAATTCGTAACATCGCCATTATTGCTCACGTCGACCACGGAAAAACAACTCTCGTGGATGGCATGCTCAAACAAACTCATACATTTCGTTCAAACCAAGCTGAGATGTCTCAAACCACCATTCTCGACTCTAATGAACTTGAGCGCGAGCGTGGGATTACGATTTTGGCTAAAACTACTACAGTTTTTTACAAAGATACCAAGATTAATATTATCGATACTCCAGGCCACGCTGACTTTAGCGGTGAGGTCGAGCGCGTTATTAACATGGCTGACGGTGCATTACTGATCGTCGATGCGGCTGAAGGTCCACTGCCTCAAACTCGTTTTGTGCTTGAAAGAGCATTGGAACAAGGTTTGAAAGTGATCGTTGTGATCAACAAAATTGACCGCAAAGACTCTGAAATTGATCGCGTCAAAAACCAAATTGAAGATTTATTTTTACTACTAGCTCGTCGCGATGAAGACTTAATGTTCCCAATCGTGTATGCAGTGGCTCGTGAAGAAAAAGCATGGACTGAGTTACCAGAAAATGCAGAAGCAGCTGGTGATTTATCGCCACTGTTTGAAACAATCATTAAAGAAATTCCAGAACCAACTTCAGATAGTTCAAAACCATTCAAGATGCTTGTTACCAACATCGACTTTGATGCTTTCAAAGGTATCTACGCGATTGGAAAAGTTTTACAAGGTACTATTCACACTGGTGATAAAGTTGCGATCTTAGCTGAAAATACAGTAATCGGCGAGCAAAACGTCAAGAGTGTTTTCACGAGTAGTGGCTTAAACCGCGTTGAAGTTCCGGCTTCTACACCTGGTGACATTATTTCTTTGACTGGCTTATTAAATATTCAAATTGGTCAAACCGTCACCGATCCTAGTGATCTGACTGGCTTGCCAATGATTCATATCACTGAGCCAACGCTGCGGATTGTGGTCAGTAACAATACTTCACCTCTCGGTGGAAAAGAAGGTGAGTTCTGTACAATTCGTCAAATTGAAGAGCGCTTAATGCGTGAACTTAAAACTAACATTGGACTGCGCGTTGAGCAAAATCCTAGTGGTAGTGGTTTGATCGTTTCTGGTCGTGGTGAGTTACATCTCGCGATCTTGGTTGAAACGATGCGTCGCGAAGGTTACGAACTTGAAGTCAGTAAACCTCAGGTTATCTACAAGACCGTTGATGGTGTCAAACAAGAGCCATTTGAAGAGCTGACTGTCGAGATTGATCAAGAGTACGTCGGTATCATTTCTGAGGAGTTAGGACGTCGCCGTGCAGAAATGCTCGATACCTTCACCAACTCTCGTGGTATCTCTCGAATGGTCTACAAGATTTCAAGTAATAACTTACTCGGATTCCGCTCTAAAGTTATCAGTAAAACTCGTGGCAATGGTTTATTCGCTGCACGTTTCTTAGGATACGAAGCAATGGGTACCAATGCTCGTCAACTACGTAACGGTGCATTAATTGCAACTGAACTCGGTCAAGTTTCTGCATACGGCTTAGAGCCAGCACAACACCATGGTGAAACATTTGTGGCTCCTGGTGAAATGGTCTATGAAGGTATGGTGATGGGTGTCAATAACCGCCAAGAAGATCTCGATATCAATATCTGTAAACTCAAAAAATCTACCAACGTTCGTGCCGCTGCAGCTGACATGGGTATTCAACTAGCTCCACCAGTCCGCTTAAGTCTCGAACAAATGCTCGACTTCTTGGAAGATGATGAGCTTTTGGAAATCACTCCAAAGTCACTGCGCTTACGCAAAAAGATCTTGCAAAAGAACTTGCGCAACAAGCAACAGTCTAGTCGCTAATCTTAAGAATTACTTCACGGCCGCCAAATACCCAACACCCAAAACAGAGCGAGTACTATCGGCATGTGCAGCAGATAGAGTAGCAGTGAGTGTTTTCCTAGCCAGCCGAGTAGATTGAAAAATGAGTTTGGTACAACCGGTGGGAGCTGTCTCAACAACCCTTGCCGTTTGTATTCTGTGTAGTACGTTTTCCCCAAAATAATACCCAAAATCACTAATCCTAACCAAGGGAATAGCGGATAGTAATCAAGTGAGGAAAAGTTATATGGTCTAACTCCAAAAATTAAT
>CAYUES010000012.1:0-23393 GCA_964443885.1 uncultured Pseudomonadales bacterium | reverse complement strand
GTGGAATATATCCATGATAGAAGAAAATTACAGTCCAGCCAGACTCAGTTTTCTGTCCGCGTGGGATTGTTAGCAAACCATATATTGTAAAGCCCTCAGATCGATACGAAGCAATGTAGCGATCGTAGTTTGAACCTGCAGCAAGAGTTTCTTCAATCACTACTGGCTCATTGGAAAAAGTACTGCTACGCAACGCATCAATGGTGGGAACTTCAAGTCCTGGTGGGAAATCTAGCTCCTGAATAGGATTGCTATCTGTAAGTGAAGGTGGTTCTATGGGTTTTGGAGTGTCTTGTTGTCTGGTCAAATACCTTGGAATAATCGCTGAAAACCCAAGTACGATTAACCCAGCTACAAGTAGATACTTCTTCATTACTGTACATTGTATAGTAGTTTTTAGAAAAAATCTGCAAGTAGTGGTTTCTATCTGTATAAATTTATTTTTTAGTGTAGTATTTCGGCTGTATGTGGAGAAACACTACTTTACGAGATCTTAAACATACTGTGGCAGTTATCTGTAATTTGCCTTTTTTATATCAAACAAAAAGTTACGCTCAAGAAGGTGAAGACATACTGATAGCAAAACTTTTGGAGAGCAAAGAAAAAGGAATATATATAGACGTAGGAGCTCATCATCCGTATCGATTTTCTAATACTTTTTTGCTGTATCAAAAGGGCTGGCATGGTATAAATATTGACCCGATTCCAGGCGGAATGTCTGCTTTCGAGATGGCTCGTCCGCGTGATATAAACTTGGAACTGGGTGTAGATGAAAACGAAGGTAGTTGTACCTACTTTGAGTTTGCTGAAACTGCTCTTAATACGTTGGACGCAGCTGTAGCTCAGAGAGTTATTGCAACAGGCCAGTCGGTTCTCGTTAGAGAAAAAAAAGTACCTGTCCAACCACTACAAAAAATCTTAGAAAAGTGGCTACCCAAAAAGACTCAGATTGATCTACTCAACATTGATGTTGAAGGCCTTGAACTCAAAGTTTTGAACTCAATTAACTGGGAAAAAACACAACCTATGATTATTGCTGTTGAGTACTTAAGTAACCAGCCGATTTATGCGCTAGCTACAGTTGAGATACTCCAATTTTTGGCGCAGCATGGCTATGCGCTGGTAGCACGGACGGTCAATACACTTATTTTTCGCAGAGAGCAGTAGTTGTTTTTTTCGAGTAAATCGGTACGATGAGGAGATGGCAAACCTACAAAAAGCAACATTTGCTGGCGGCTGTTTCTGGTGTTTAGATCCCGCATTTAGAGCTACTACGGGCGTAATCGAAGCAGTTGTTGGCTATACTGGTGGGACAACAAAAAACCCTACCTATGAAGAAGTTTGTAGTGATACAACTGGTCACTATGAGGCAATTCAAGTTACCTTTGATCAAGATGTAATTCCTTACTCAGAGCTTGTAGATATATTTTGGCGGCAGATCGATCCAACCGACCCCGGTGGTCAGTTTGCTGATCGTGGTTCATCCTACCGCACTGCTATTTTCTATCATGATGCTGAGCAGCAAAAAATAGCCATAGCTTCAAAAGAAAAAATGAATGCGAGTGGTATTTATCCTGGTCCAATCGTAACTGAGATTTTGCCTGCCTCAGAGTTTTACCCAGCCGAGGAGTATCATCAAGCCTACTATACTAAAGAACCTGAACACTATAAGTTCTATCGGTACGGCTCTGGTCGCCAACCGTACTTAGAGAAGCTCTGGAAAAATCAGCCAGAAAAATAACTTCTGAAAGACCTATGCGTGAGTTTTCAACTCCAATGATGCAACAGTATATACATATCCGACAGCAGTACGCTGATTGTATGTTGTTTTTTAGGTTGGGCGATTTTTATGAGTTGTTTCTAGAAGATGCTTTGGAGGGTGCCAAGATACTAGGTATTACACTCACCCGGCGGCCGCGCGGCAAAGATGGTGACATTCCGATGGCAGGAGTGCCGTTTCACTCAGCCGATACGTACATTGCAAAACTACTGCGAGCAGGCAAAAAAATAGCTATTTGTGAACAAGTGAGTGAGCCAGACTCAAAAGGAATTGTTGATCGTAAAGTTGTGCGAATTATTACTCCTGGCACAGTTGTAGATGATCGCTCATTAGAACAGAAAAAGCACAACTACTTGATGAGTATTCAGATTACAAAAAGAATGATTGGAGTTGCGTGGGCAGATGTCTTAACGGGTGATTTTTTTGTTACTGAGTTTGAGCGCACGTCGCAGGTACATGAAGAGTTGGGTGCCCATCTTTTGCGTTTTTCACCCAGTGAGTGTGTAGTTAGTGAATCTACCTATAACTCACCTGAGCAACTCGGTTTACTTACTGCGTACTACCAGCCGACAGTAAGTTATTTCTCAGATTGGGAAAGTATCGTTCCTCAAAGTGCGCAAAAAGTGGCTGAACATTTTTTGGTTGCTTCGGTCGGTTCGTTCGGAATTACTCATTTGAAAGAAGCAACCACAGCTGCAGCTGTCCTGATTGCCTATATTGATCACACTCAACAGAGCAAAGTCACACATCTCAATAAACCAAAAGTTTTTGTGCCTGAAGACTACGTGCTTTTTGATCCCGCCACTGTTGCAAACTTAGAAATATTTTCCACACTGCAAGATAACTCATCGGATGGCTCGTTGTTGGCAGCAGTTGATAAGACACAGACTGCTATGGGAGGAAGACTACTGCGATCATGGGTTTTGCATCCACAAAAAAACAAAAAAATAATTGAAGATCGCTACGATGTTATCGAATGGTTATATCATGATAGTGAGACTCGACTCTTGTTACAAACCGAGCTAGCGCAAGTTCTTGACTTAGAACGGCTTATCTCGAAGTTGGCACTTGGAGTTGGTTCGATCGCAAGTATTTTGAATATACACCAGTGTCTACAAATTTTCACGAGGCTGTACCCACAGATAAGTACTCAGAAACTACAGCTGTTTCATAACTGGAAGTCGCTCCCACTGCGCAGTATCCAAAAACTGATTGCCTACATTGAAAAAACAATTACTGAAGAAGTCACCGCCACTGGTGAAGTAGTTAGGTGTATACAGGCTGGCGTTAACTCTGAGCTAGATCAGCTACGGCAAGTTCAGGAAGATGGAAAGTCGTGGATTGCAACCTTTGAAAAATCAGAAAAAGAACGGACGGGAATTACGACATTAAAGTGTCGATTCAATTCGGTATTTGGATACTACATTGAAGTAAGCCAATCACAGTTAGGATCAATACCTAGCAACTATATTCGCAAGCAAACTTTGGTAAATGCAGAGCGGTTCATTACCCCTGAACTAAAGAACTATGAAGAGAAGATACTCAGTGCCGAGGAACGAATTGCAGAGCTGGAACGAGAAATTTTTGTAGAACTCGAAACGACGCTTTTACAAGAAATTACTGCTATCAAGCAGGTTGCTCAAAGTATTGCGGAACTTGATGTTTTATGTGGCTTTGCGCAGATTGCGCTTGAGCGACGGTACTGTCGGCCGACTATCATTGAAGAAGGTACGCTCTCGATACTCGAAGGTAAGCATCCAGTTTTAGAGCAAAAACTTCATGAAAACTTTGTCCCAAATGATACGTTACTCAACCAAGCTGAACATCAGCTGCTGGTAATTACTGGCCCGAACATGGCTGGAAAGTCCGTGTACATGCGACAGGTGGCAATTTTAGTACTGCTCGCACAAGCTGGGAGTTTTATTCCAGCTACAGCAGCAACGATTCCAATCGTTGATAGGATATTTGTTAGAAGTGGTGCAGCTGATAATATCAGTCGTGGCTTGTCGACGTTTATGGTGGAGATGGTTGAGGCTGCTACGATCTTAAATCAGGCAACCAATAAAAGTTTGGTGATTATGGACGAAATTGGTCGCGGTACTAGTACCTACGACGGGATTAGTATTGCCTGGGCAATTGCTGAGTACTTAGTAACCCATCCAAGTACTCAGCCTAAAGTTTTGTTTGCGACGCACTATCATGAACTGCAGGAATTGGCTGATACATACCCCACCCATATTCAGAACTATCAAGTATTAGTAGAAGAACATGAGGATGTGCCAGTATTTTTATATACTGTTGCGAAAGGAGCGGCGCCGCATAGTTTTGGTATTGCGGTAGCTAAGTTGGCAGGACTGCCACAAGAAATTTTAGACAATGCACAGAATTTATTGGCTGTACTTGAATCAAATAGTCAAAGAAGTTCTACGTCAACTCCAGCCTCAATTCTAAGCTCCAAACGAGTTGCTCACCAGAAAAATAACACAAGAAAAGAAACGATTGCTGCTGAAGTTGTAGAGAAACTTTCTTCAATTGATCTTAGTACAACTACTCCCGTTGACGCATTAATAGTCTTAGATCAACTACAAAAAATACTAAAGAACTCTAAAAATAAATAAAGTACTGTGCCAGTTATTAAACGTTTACCACCACATGTTATTGCTCAAATCGCAGCTGGTCAAGTTGTCGAACGCCCAGTATCGATTGTTAAAGAGTTGCTTGAAAATGCACTTGATGCGCAAGCTAAAAATATTTTGATCAGAGTAACTGATGGTGGTAAACAAAAGATTACAGTCACTGATGATGGCATAGGTATGGATGCTGCAGATCTGTTGTTAGCAGTAGAACCACACGCGACGAGCAAGATTCAAACAGTGGAAGATCTACGGGCTACTTCGTCTTTAGGTTTCCGTGGTGAGGCACTTCATAGTATGGCCCAAGTTTCGCGTTTGAGTATTCAGAGTAGGACAAAAAAGGCTGCGCGTGGTTCACAGTTGGTTGTGGAAAGTGGAAAAATTATTTCCCAGGCACCGATTGGAATGTCTGTAGGAACAAGTATCACAATTGAAAAATTATTTGAGTCAGTCCCCGCTCGTAAAAAATTTTTGCGTTCTACAAAAACCGAGTTTCAATTAATTTTGGAAAGTATTACTCAGCTGGCAGTTTCGTTTCCAGCAATTGGTTTTCAGTTGTACCACAATGATCAATTAATTTTTGATCTACTTCCACAACATACTACCGAGAAACGTATTGCCGCAATACTTGGAAAAAACTTCTCAAAGTATTTTTTACCCTTTAAACTTGAGGTAAGTGACTATAAACTTTCTGGGTTTATTGGAACCCCGCAAGCGGCGACTACAGTTTCTCAGTCACAATTTTTGCTAGTAAACAATCGGCCAGTCGTTAGTAAAAAAATTACTACAGTTATAAAAAGGTCTTTCAAAACACTATTACCGCCAGCTGTACAACCTCCATACATTTTATTTATCAAACTCGATCCTGAAAACATTGACGTAAATACGCATCCACAAAAAAAGGAAGTTCGTTTTACTGAAGAGGAATTATTGCTAGAAGTTGTAGCAAATCTTGTTCAACAAACTTTAGAGAAGGCCAACTTGCTTTTTACGTTTGCTGAGCTCGATGCTTTAACACTCAATGATAGTAAAATGGACGTTGGCACTGCCCAAATTTTGCGTGATGCAACTGAGGCTTGGAACGTTAAAGAGTACTTTGAGGCAGAACCAGTTTTACAAATTAGTAACTTATACTTACTTGCACAGACGAAGCAAGGCGTCATTCTAATCGATCAACATGCTGCCCATGAGAGAATTTTATATGAACAGTTTTTGCAAGCTTTTCAATCAGAGCAAGCAGTCACGTTCACGCTGCCGAAAAAAGTAAAAGTGAGTTTTCCTGTTCTAGAATCAGAACTACTAGAAGAAAATAGAGACGTTTTTGAAAAATTAGGTTTTGCGTTTATACGTAGTTCCGCAACTTCATTTTCATTTACACAGGTTCCTAAAATTTTACAGACTCGACGGATTGAGGAGTTCTTACTCGAAGTTATTCAAGACATTAAAAATGAAGTAACAGTCACTGAGCTTGATCTGCAAAGTCATAAAACCATTGCGTATCTTGCCTGCCGAACGGCTATCAAAGCTGGCGAAGTTCTCACCCAACAAGAGCGTAAAAATATTCTGCGCAAATTATTAGCGACAACCAGTAAGTACACTTGTCCGCACGGCAGACCAGTTTTAATTCATCTTTCTGCTACTGATTTAGCAAAGATGTTTTATAGAATTCCTTCTTTCCGAAATGAAAAATGAGCGCTCTTAGTTACGATCAAGTGATCAATAACGGTAACTTGTAACAGTGCGCCAGCCTGCGCAAGCATAACAGTTGTAATGTAATCGGTAGGGCTAGGAGTAACCGAACCTGAAGGGTGGTTATGGATCAACACAATATGTTTGGCTTGATGCACCAGTGCTGGAGCAAAAATATTTCGCGCGCAAAACTCAGTTTTAAATACATGATCTTGAGTCATTTTTTTTTGTGCAATCAACTCAATACGTTCATCTAAAAATAGCACCAGAACATGCTCGGTCTCAAGACTTCTAATCTGCTCTGCATACGACAAAAACAAAACTTCGTGTTGTGCATCATCAGTGTTTGTCGTCATGCTCGTACTGTACGCTGCAAAACTTTCATCAACCTTGCACAAGCAGAACTACAACTAAAATAAATCTCAAGCTAGGACTATAGCTCGAGTTCTAAAGGAATAGTTATGGAAGAAAGCTACTTAGTTGCAGTGTCAAGCCAACTGCGCAGTTGGGTGTAGACGGTTTGGGTGACGCGGTAAATGGACTCAAGTGTAGAAACATCAATCCGTTCGCGTTTCTCAGTAATCAAATCACGAACTTGGCGAATACTTTCAATCGCTTCACAGGCTTCTGGAGTGAGTAGTTCTTGATCTTCAAGGTACTCTAGAACTTCACTGGGAGTGAAGTTGGCGGTTTCTTCGGTACTGCGTGCAATTGAACGAGCGATAATTCGCAGTAACCGTTCGATCTCGTAGCTAAGTGCTAAAAAGTTATCTTTAAGTGAGTCCATCTGTTCAAACGAGTCCTCTTTGGTCGCTTTACGCAGTTTATATGGCGAAGGCTTCAATTCGTTTTCTTCATTGATAATCGTAGTTTTTTCGAGTTTTTCAATTTCTTCCTTTTTCTTGCCTGATAACCCCCAAAAATTAAACTCTTTCAAGTCAGAAAAGAGGGCGAGCAGTAGAATCATCACCGCGATCGCTACAGAGTTATTGGTAACTTGCGCCCCAATGTCTCCAAACAGTGAAACTCCCAGAGTGGCAATTAAGGCTAAGAGTGCGACAATTTTCATGATTTTGTTTCTAGTTATCTTTGGGTATGGTAAATCAGTCTACTGCTTGTGACAAGTAGTTCTTTCTACAATATAATTATGGTATGCCAAATAAAAATATCTCAATTCCACTATCTATAGCTGTACTTTTTGCAGCCATGACTTTTGCTAATCAAGCTTTCAATCAAGGAGTTCCACAATCACAAGCGCTTGTATCAGGCCTAGTTAACGGAGTGCTTTGGTTCGCAATTATTAGAGTGATTATGTGGGCCATCTCTAAGATGTCCGGCAAAAAATAGTTGTTTTACTTACTTTCCAACGTATAACTTTCTGTCTTGAGAGTTTCCAGCATCTTGGTGCCTTCTTGATCACTAATAATTTTGGGTTGGCCATAGTTTTCAATTAGTACTGGTGTGTATGTCACCCCAACTAGTTTTTTATCTTCAAATACATACTCCCCAACAATTCCCTGGCGAGTCTCACGGGACCACATCTGGTCAAACACAAAGTTGCCATGAGAGTAGGTAATTAACTTGTCTTTATAGAACTCAATTGGTTGAAACCAATGAGGGTGATTGCCAATGATTAAGTCTGCGCCTGCATCAACGGCGAGGCGAGCTAAACGGCGTTGATTATCAGAAGGCTGATAGGTGTACTCATTGCCCCAGTGAAACTGAACGATAACGACATCAGCTTGAGTACGTGCCTGAGCAACCTCCGCTGTAATAACTTCATCCAGCGCTGTTGTAACCCCAGCCTGCTCGTTCACCTCGTTGTAGCCCAAGAATGCAAAGCGTGTGCCTTTGACAGTCGTGTAGCCAGCATTACTGCCCGACAAGCCAGAAACAGTAAAGTTTGCATTCTTGAGAGCTTCGCCAGTTTCCACAACCCCTGCTTCATCAAAATTTGAGGCATGATTATTGGCGAGATTGACGACATCAATGCCAGCGTACTGCAGACTTTCAATGCCGCGCAAGTCGCCACAAAAGTACATACCGTCGATTCTCGTGGGGCAGTCAGTAATAAGTGGCGTTTCTAAATTAATGAAAACAAGATCAGCAGCTTTCAAGAACTCGGCAGTGTTCACAAATGGCCACGTAAAGTCATTGAGCTGGACCATTTTATGATTAATCGAGCGGGCCAGTAACACATCGCCAGTGGCGAGGAGAGAAATGGTTGAGTCACTTTTGGTAACTGGGGTTGGGGCAGTAAAAATTTGATCAAGTGTCGTTACTTCAGGATGAATAGTTTTGGTTGAATCACTAGCTTTTCCCCACAAAGGAGCAGGTATTTGTCCCGAAGTGTAATCGGTAGCTACAGAATATCGTCTTAGTACCAAGAGGTTTCTACTCCACAAGAAAGCAATAGTTATGCAAAAACCTATACTTACCAAGATTATAATGTTTTTCATACAATTTGATGCATTGTGTCGTACAAGTAGTATAGTGTATAGTAAAACGACCAAACGATATACCTAGAGAGTAGAAAGGTCGCTCTAAATGAAAAAACTCCAGACACTGTTCCTCATACTTACAATTGCTATAGTAGCAGTTCCTTCGGCCTCAGCCTATGAGATTATTTCAAGGCAGCGTCAAGAAGTTACATCAGAATCAGAGCTCAAGATCGAGAACAACGGAAGTAGCATCGTAACAAATGAAGTATATCAAGAACAGCGACAATGGAGTGACAGCTCAGATGATTCTCAAAAGAACTCAGACAGAAAACCTCTGCAAAGAGTGCAAAAGGCAGTCCCTTATCAACAAAAAGATAAACGTCTAGAGAAAGCTGCAGATACTGCGGCTGATCGTAAGGACGAATCTAATGGTTTGGTTAAAAACTGTGAAGCGGTTGCAACTCGTCTCACTAGTCATGCAGAAGGTTTTCAAACGAGCTATCAACAACGAGAAAATAACTACAAACGTATTTATCAAGTTATAACAGAATTAATTAATCGCCTGGACAACACAACTACTGATCTAACAGATTTACGGTCAGCTGCAACAAACTTACAAAAAGAGCGAGCTGAGTTACTTGCGGCAGCGGATGCGTATGTTACTAAAGCTGAAGAAATTAAGAATCTTTCATGCGATGGTTCAGCAACAGAGCGAAGAACAAAGTTTGAGCAACTAAGAACTCTCAGACAAGCATATGAAAAAGAGCACAAAGATGTTCGTATTGTAATCGAGAATGAGCTTAAACCGGCACTACAAGCTGTTAAAAATAGTACAACTGAAACTAATTAAATAAGGAGTAGCATGTCCAAAAAAATGATATTCAGACTCTTACTGCTCGTGATTTTTGCAGGAACACTCTCAGGTTGTAGCTCGCTGCGTGCTCGATTTGGAAACAGTGAGAACAGTAGTGATACTACAACTACAGATCTATCAGCTGAAATGACAGCAGAAACCTACACTTCAGTCCAAAAAGTACGTGAAGCACAAACAAATGCTGAAGCAGTTCAAGCAACTTCAACTGAGGTTGATGCTGCCCTCGAGGAAGCTGACTCAATAGAAGATGCTCAGACACTTAACACACAAGATGTAGGCTTGTAAGATATCAGACATGGTAGTATCAGATTTACCGATAAAGCGGATTATAATCGTTGCCCTTTTTTTAGTGCTTGATCTCTGGTTGGGAGTACGCTGGCTGCGGATGCAACGTGATGAAGTACTTGTCCCAGTCAAGAACTTTTTACTGTACGTGCACCCGTCTTTACCTGAAAAAATCTTGGGTAGCACTTTAAGCAAGAGTGTTCCTGAAAAAATTAAGCCTGAAGTTCCTTTTACAGCTGCCGAGATTGTTGAAAGTATTACCCAGGAGCGGGCAGAACGAAAGTTGCCTCCATTGGAATCATCAGAAGTGCTTACTTCAGCTGCAGAGCAGATTGTGGCAGCTATTATTACAAATAACTTGTCCTTTGAAAACCTAGACTCCAGTAAACTGCTCACCACCTATTTGCAAAAAAAACGAGTTGAAAACTTAGCTTTGTATCACGATGCATTAATTGGGCCAGTGACGATGGTGCAGCTCGAAAAATACTGGGGTACAGATGCTGATCATCTAAAAACGCTTGCGTCACCTGATCTCACCCAAATTGGCGTGGCAACAGGCTCGGCTACTCTCAACGGTGAAGTGCAAGGAATAGTTGTGACAATTTATGCCAAACCGCAAGCAGCTGTGCAACAAGCTGCCCCGATTACTCCACCAAAAACTGCACAGAAAATAGTCTTTCCTGAGATCTCTAATACCTCTGTTTTAGAAGCCTTAAATGCATACCGTGCTACTCATAAAGTTCATCAATTAGTTGAACATCCCAAACTGTGTGAGTATGCTGAAAAACGTGTCCAGGATTTAATAGCACATGGTGGTTTGGATGGCCATGAAGGTTTTCGTAAAGACTTTGCTGATCCAGAAAACTTGCCAGCACCGATCCGTGAGTATCCAGGTGGTGCGATCGGCGAAAACTTAGCCTATCAAAACTGTCGGAACATGCAAACCAACGAGGGATTCATGGCACAAAATGCTACGGCGCTGATTGAGTGGTGTTTTGACTCCTCTACCAAAGGACATCGCGAGGCACAGTTGAATCCACGGTATAATAATGTCTGCACTCGTCATCAAGATGGTTACTTTGTAATTATCTTTGGTGAGTAAGTTGCAGTAAAGATTGAAAGAGAGATGCGCAAAACTATTAAATCAGTGACTTGTTTTTTGCAGTGCGGAGATGAGTATCTGTTTATTCATCGAACCAAAAAAGGCAACGACACCGATGCAAATCGGCTGAATGGAGTTGGCGGTAAAGTTGATCCAGGTGAAAACTACCTGCAGACAGCTTTGCGTGAAACTCAGGAAGAAACAGGCTATGTGGTAGTTGAAGCAGACTGTAGGTTGGCAGGGGTTGTTTCTTTAGAAGGTGGGTATGCTGACGACTGGCTAATGTGTTTTTTCACGATAACTGTACCGTCCAAAGATATTCCGCGTGGCACCTCAAATGAAGAGGGTGAGCTGGTGTGGCTTCACAAGGATGCAGTTTTAAACTCTGAGTATGAACTAGTTGATGACCTTAATTATTTATGGCAGAAAATAACTGCGCAGCAAGGAATTTTTTTCGCTCATACGCTGATTAACGACCAAGAAAAAATTGAAACGATTAGTATTTCTGAGTTGCCTAAACTATAACTAACGAGTAAAACTATCTTTTTTCCAACATCTGGTACAATCACATAAGCAAAATATATAGATTTTATGGAAACACCAACTCAATTTCCGGGCGACTTCGTGAATAGAATTACTACGTTATATGGCGCCGAGCAAGCTGCAGTAGTTTTGGCGGCGCTTTCACAAGGTCGACGCAGCACCTTTCGTCCGAATACGCTTAAAGCATCGTATGCCACTGTAAAAGACGAGCTCACGGCTGCAGGCTTCGAGCTAGAAGAAGTACCTTGGCTTGAAGGATTTATCTTAAAAAATCGTGGTCTTCGTGAACTGGAAGAACAGCCGTTGTATCAATCGGGCAGTCTGTATGTGCAAGGTCTCTCGAGTATGATTCCACCCCGTATTCTTGATCCTCAGTCAAACGATGCGGTTTTGGATGTGGCAGCAGCGCCGGGCAGTAAGACTACTCAGTTGGCAGCGATGATGCAGAACGGCGGCACGATCTTGGCCAATGATACGAGTACAGTCCGTATGTATAAGCTCCAAGCGAACTTAGTAAAACTGGGTGTCACCAATGTAAAAACACAGCGTGGTTTAGGTGAGATTATTTGGCGGCGATTTCCTGAAGTATTTGATCGAGTCTTGGTGGATGTCCCATGTAGTATGGAAGGCCGTTTTAATCTACAAAAGCCTAAAACGCTTGCTACCTGGTCGGTTAAAAAAATTAAAGAACTGGCGAATCGGCAACGTAGTCTACTCCGTTCAGCGATCAGCGCTACCAAGCCCGGTGGTGTGATCGTGTACTCAACTTGCACTCTAGCCCCTGAAGAGAACGAGGCGGTGATTGATTGGATTCTCAAAAAAGAAGCGGGCGCAGTAGTGGTAGAAGAGCCAGCAATTCCTGATGAGTTGGTTACAACACCTGTCCTAGCCTGGGAAAATAAAACCTATCTTCCAGAAGTTAGGATGACCAAACGAATCCTTCCCAGCGAACACTACGAAGGCTTTTTCATTGCTAAACTGCGTAAAATAAAATCGTCGCTGTAGAGTAATTCCGGCTGCCAGAAATTAATTTCTTAAGCAAACTGTACACTATATTTTATATACTACTTTATAGTATACTCAGGCCGTGCAGGCGGGAATTACTCCTGTTAGTACTGTATTATCCTAATTTGAAAGGATCTCATGTCTGAAGAAATAATGTATACCGATACCCCAACCAACAATACTGGTTCAAAGTCTATGTACTTAGTAATTGGAGCTGTGATTTTGCTACTGCTTGGTGGTGCAATGGTCTACTCTCAAAATCAAAACAAGATGCAAGGAGCGACAACTGAAACAACCCAGGAATCTCCTATGACTGATACCACCGGTGCAATGGAGGCAGATCAAGACACAGGTATGATGGATGAAGAAGACGCTATGATGCTTGATAGTACTAGTACTCCAAGTGCTCAGGATGCGATGATGGCGGAAGATGGTGAAGTGCGAACAATTACAGTTGAAGCTGGTGCTTTTTACTTTAAGCCAGAAACAATCACTGTCAAAAAAGGTGAAAAAGTTAAGATCGTGATGACTAGTAAAGATATGATGCACGACTTCATTATTGATGAGCTCAATGTGAAGTTACCTATTACTCAATCTGGTGAAACCAACACTGTCGAGTTTACACCAACTACGGCCGGTACATTTGAGTACTACTGTTCAGTCGGTCAACACCGCGCAAATGGACAAGTCGGTACGATTATTGTTCAAGAATAGCTGAGAATTACTAGCAGCTACATTTAAAATTAAAACAAAAAGGCCATACAGACAATGTGTGGCCTTTTTCATATAATACTGCCATGTCATTTCTAGGTAAGTCACTCAACGCTAGTACGATCATGATCATCATAGGGGTGCTTTTGATTGCTACTTTTGTCAGGAGTATGAATTTATCTGAGTTCCGTACCACTGAAGCAGACGAAGAAACTTGGGTAATGAGCGGGATTAGTTTGCTCACAAAGGGACAGCCGCAATCATGGACAGTTTTTTGGGATACATACGGTAGTTACGAAGGATTGATATTTGGTGGCAAAGAGCACGTTGTAGTTACTCCATACCTCGATCATCCTCCAGCTTTTCAAATTTTTATTGGAAGTTGGGCGTTGCTCAGTGGAAATGATGGCATAACTGTGTTTAACTGGTCGGCCTTGCGAATACCAATGATAGTAATTGCTGTCCTGACGATTGGTATAACAAGTATTTTTGTAAGTCGGGTTTTTGGTGCTGATTGGGGTGTACTCACTTGTATTAGTTTTAGTGCACTGCCGAGCCATATTTTATCATCACGCATTATAGCTGCCGAGAATCTTTTAGCACTTTTGCTAATGAGCGCATTGTTACTAACGTTTCTTTTGCTGAATGGAAAGTATGAGAAAGAAATTAATCAAAAAACAGCTGTGTATTCTTGGCAGTTTTGGTTGATTGTAGGTATTTGTTTTATAGCACCACTTGTTAAACTCAGTGGCATTGTTATCCCATTAAGTATTGGGTTGCTGTTTCTTGCAAAGCATAGGTATAGATTAGCTATCTATATAGGAATTGCACTACTCGCTTCAATTGTTAGTTTTATTGCATACGGCTGTTTTTATAACTGCTCACTTTTCTGGTCAGTGTTAGTTGCACATGGTACTCGACCACAAACATTTTGGTACTTCTTCACACTTTTTGAAAAGCCAGATTTGGGGTACTACTTTTTAAACGACCCAATGGTACTAGTTGGCTTAGTTGGTAGTATTGCAGCATACTTAAAAAAACATACGATCGATACAATAAACAACAATAAAATATTTTTATTTGTACCGTGGTTAATGCTAGTATGTTTATTTGTAACACTTGCTCCAGCTTCTTTGTATGGTTGGTATAAGTTTATTATCTTTCCACTTATCGCAATCGGAATTGGTTATGTCTGGCAGCAACTATTAAAAGGTGAGATTGGCTGGTTTTTATTAATGATTCCTGCACAATTAGTTCTAATTGAAAATGTATTTTTACCTGAAGATGGATTTTCAGTAGTGAGAAAAATTATTACGGTGATCTTATTTGTACCGGTAATCTTGGGCGTAGTTAAACCAGAATTCCTCAAAGGAATAGCATACCAATACTATATTTATAGTATGCTGTGCATTAGTATTCTCTTGCAGTTACTATGGAGTAAATTTTTACTAGTTTCTTTGTAAGTTGCTCAACTCCAATCAATTGGCGTTTTATCAAACTGTTCCAGATAAAAATTGCAGCGGCTAAAGTGTCTGTTGCCAAAAAATGAAGTTGCTGAGTATGGTGAAGGATGCGCTGAAGTTAAAACTAAGTGTTTATTGCGATCAATGATCGCACCTTTTTCTTGGGCATACTTTCCCCACAGTAAAAAAACCAAGTGTTCACGTTTTTCATTGAGTGCGCGGAGCGCCGCATCAGTAAACACTTCCCAACCTTTGGCTTTATGCGAAGCAGGTGAGCCGGCCAGAACCGTGAGAACGCTATTGAGCATCAAAACTCCTTGATCAGCCCAACGAGAAAGATCACCGTTTGGTTGGGGCGTAATTCCTAAGTCATCGTGAATTTCTTTATAAATATTTTTAAGTGAAGGTGGAACAGTCACTCCTGGATTGACTGCAAACGATAAGCCATTGGCCTGATTCTTGCCATGATACGGGTCTTGGCCAACGATCACCACTTTTACTTTGTCAAACGGACACATATCGAAGGCGCGAAAAATTTGAGAAGCAGGGGGATAGACCGTATTTTTTTTGTACTGCTCGCGCACAAATGAAGTCAGTGTTTCCCAATATTCTTTTGAGAACTCTTCTGCCAAAACTTCTTTCCAGCTTTTTTCAATTTTGACATCTGCCATGTTAAAAATCTCCGTACTCAACTTGCAGACAAGTGAGGCCGAGCTCAATTCGCCACATCGCCACGACTTGATCGCGATCTTCTAAAACAAATAGGACATCATAGATGTCTTTAATATTTTTTTTATACACTTCCTTTTTTACGACCGTATCTTTGCGAGAGTCACCTGTCGGGCGCATGTACAGTGCTTCATACTGGATTTTATGTTTGCGCAGCCAGTTCTCTGTTTGTGGTCGAAATTTTTCTTCGCGCCCCGTAATTAAAATAACGTGAATATCAAATCGGTCTTGTTCGTTATAGACTTCCAAAATATTGGCGACGGGGTGATTGAGTAAATCATCTTCAGCAGTCGAAGCATCGTATGGACTACGTGAGCCAAGGAGTGCCAAAGTACCGTCGATGTCGCAAAGAATTGCTTTCATACTGCCGACTATACGTATAAAATTCTCAATTTTCCAGCCCTGATTTTTTTTGTACAGTATCAAGTTGGATGCGGCTGTACAGCAAAAGCACCAATCCCAAGTAATAATGCGAGGCGAGGATGCCGAGTGGTAGTGAAAGTAGTTTTTCGTGTAGCCAGGGTAGGTGTGAGAGTAATAAAACTGCAGCAAAACCAAGGTGCAAAGGAAATTTTTTGTGCTGGAGATAGGAGAGTGTGGTGAGAAAAATAATTGGATAGCTAATCACCATGTAGTGTTGCCAAACCACCGGAGAAATGAGTAGGGCAAGTAAAAAACCAGCAGCCATGTCACTGGATTTAAAAACATACCAGCCAGCTCCAACCAAAATAATCAAACTCACCACTGCGTACGTATCAGCAAGGTACACTCGCGCCAATGTTGCGCGTAGCGATTGATTATAGTAGCTGACATCACTAATTACTAAAGATTGTGCGACATGACTTGATAGTCGCGAAGTCAGATAATCTTGATAGTAGATTGGTTTAATAATAAAAAAGCCAATGGTTGCGGCAGTCAGTAGCGCTACTGCTCCAAAAGCAATAGTGTTACGGGAGTGTTTTAGTAAAGCCAGCCAAGCTACTACATAATGAGTTTTCAGGATACTAATTATTGCAAACAAAATCCCGATGAACATTTTTTGGAGGGTGTCTTCTCTGCCAGAACTGCCTGCTCCAGCTACAAGCTGTTTTTGAGTGAGGAGCACCGTAATCAAAAACATGATAATTAAGTTTGGTTGGCCAAGAATAAAGTTAAAGCGCGGTTGAAACAGCAGTAGAAAAATAAAGTTTAGAATCAGCGCAAAAATCAGTGGATACTTGGGAAGTACCTTGCGAGCCAGTAGCCACGAAGTTCCAAAGATCGAGACTAGACTGAGTAAAATAATCAAGCCGCGCGCAACGGTGAGGGGTAAAAATGAAAAGGGAATATACGGCAAAATGACCAGCGGCGGTCCAGCTGTCTGCATGTAACTCAGTTTATAAGGATGTGCGCCAGCTCTGACATCAACTGCGGTTTGGTGGTACACATCAAAGTCCCAAAGTTGGACTCTACCGAGCAGAAAGCTAAATAAATCGAGCTTCCAGAAAATAGCTAGATGAAGAATGAATAGTAGTGCTAAGAAAATTCGTTTAAGGTGCATCAGTGCTTACTTTAAAATCAATGATTTTTTTTCTAATCTCGTTAATTTTTTTATCTGCCACTCACGTTTGAGTGCTTCAGATTTGCTCCCACATTTTTCAGAGTAGACAACTGCAATGGGCAAGCGTGTCTTAGTGTACTTTGCCCCTTTTCCTGCATTATGGATACGTGCTCGTTTAACAACGTCAAGAGTTGCGCCGGTATATAGTGAGCCGTCGCTGCACTTAAGAATATATATCCACCAATTTTTAGCCATTGTTCTTACTTTCGTACGTAGAGTAAGCCTTTACCAGAAATTCGGGCATTTTTTATTTGATGACTTCCAGATGATTCTAGAAACATCCATGCAGCTGTATAGCCATTCTTGCTAATTGTCGAGTTGAATCTCTTGAATGCCATTGTAGTGTGTGGATAGGATATGATCCGATCACTATACCCATGGGGAATCTTGCCGGGTCCATTGGAGGACATAAATGATTTTTGCACAGTAACGAAGTCTTGTTCCAGTTCATTGAACATCATTCGATTAACAAATATACGATCTGCCTTAAATTTTGTAAGCAACTTTGTAACAGTGTACGGATCTTCGACATACTGTAGCGCACCCGAAGTATGTATGAAATCTACTTTGGTTTTAATAGTTTTGAGTGAATCAACAAAAACTAACTCATCGCTATTGAGCTTCCTATCAACTGCAGACTTTACCATTTGTGGAGTTTCCACAACGTACCAAGTTACTGAAATATTTTTTGGGATAAAACGTCGCACTTCAAAGTAGTGAGCTCCACATGCTCCGCCAAAATCGAGAACGGTCAAGCGCTTTTTTGAAGCAGTATGGAGATATTGATTGAGTGCCGAAAGCAGGAAGGCATGAGTAGAATCTAAAATGTAAGGTTTTTCTTTCAAAGCACTTTTGTAGATAACCGTTTTATCCGCGATCATATTGCATAGCTCAGCATTTTCATATGCATCTGAACTGCAGACTTGGAGAGCATGAAAGTAGCTCTTGTATATTTTTGAGTCCTCTAGCCCGATTACTTTTTTTGCTAAACCTATGAGCACTGGTGGTAAGAAGTCTTTAATATTCATACTGTAATACTACAGGATTGGGCGAGTTTTTACTGAAGAGTGCAAGGGAATAGAACCTGTAGGTCATTATAGCAGTCATCTGTAAAAAGAGAGTGTCTTGTCCAGTTAGTTTGTATCAAATACTCTAGTTCTCATGTACAATAATTTCAATGAAAAGAACGCTTCTTCTTACTAAATTGAATCAGGTATCAAAGTTTCAATACATTTTGTTATTTGGTTTAGGAGTGGTGTTACTACTGTTAAGTAGTCATTTGTGGCATGGCGATGTATTATTTCATACCGACTTGGCAAGAGATTTTTTGGTGCTTGAAGATATTCTTGAAACTAAAAACCCCACTTTGATTGGGCCACGTTCTGGAGGAATACCGGGAGTTTTTCATGGTCCACTTTGGTACTACATAAGTTTAATTCCCTTTTGGCTATCTCAAGGAGATCCAGTAGTAATGGGCTGGTTTTGGTGGATGCTTGGAGTGGTAAGTACCTTAGTTTTATTATATGTAACGCAAAAATTTACTAAAAACTTCACCATAAGTTTATTAATTGCCATTGGTTTTACTTTGGTAACACTTCCTCTTGCAGCAAGTCCTGTTAATAACTACATGGCAGATCTCTTTAGCTTTTTAGTTTTTGCCTGCTGGTTATTGTGGCTACAGAAACCTTCAGTAAAACTTGCCTTACTGGGGTGGTTTGGATTGGGTCTACTAGTCCAGTTTCAAATGGCTTTTGCTGTACCAATAGCTATAATTTGGTTCCCGATATTTATGTATAATGTTTTTAAAAGTAAGAGCTATAAACAATTATTTGCCCTGCTATTATTTGTCTTACCGCTACTCAGCTTTATACTATTTGAACTACGACATGATTTTTTACAAACTAGATCTGTTCTGTCATATCTCCAACTAGAAACAAGTGGGGACAGTACTGTACTGCAAAGAGTTCTACAACGGTTCCGATCAGCATTTGGTGATGGAGTTAATATTTATTATGTACCAGTTCTCTTTGCACCAATAATCACTGGTCTTTTTACTTGGTTTGGTTGGAGGAGTACTAAAAAATTAGTTAGATCTACTATCAGTCTATTCTGCGTATGGTATTTTGGTTGGTGGCTTCTAGCTTTTGGGTTTTCTGGTACTGTGTGGACATACTACTTTAGTCCTTTTTTCGGCATACTTTTTTTCTGT
The DNA here is from genome assembly GCA_964443885.1 of uncultured Pseudomonadales bacterium. Classification (GTDB taxonomy): domain Bacteria; phylum Patescibacteriota; class Microgenomatia; order UBA1400; family PJMF01; genus OMIS01. Next base: position 4,329 of record CAYUES010000012.1, on the reverse strand, counting down.
ATCGGTATTATTGCTGCTCATTCGCAGATATCTAAATATCTATTATTTATCGTGATTACTTGGCTTGTCATACAGAGTCAGTCAAGGTTCTTTTATACTGAAGATCGATTTAATGGTTCATCTTGGAAATTATTATCAAAAATAGCTCAAGAGAGTTTGTCAAAGCCTGATAGAGGTTATTTTGTTTACTCTCAAGATCAATTTGCGTATTCACTTAAATATGCATTTTCTTATTATAGTAAAGCTCATCCAGAAATTAATGCTACCGCCTTTGAAAAAAGACCAGAAACTGTACTAGTTAAAGCTGCAGATGATCCACAGAATCCTCATTCAACATCTCAAGATTGGCAAAAAAGCAAAATTAAAATTTTGGAACAGCCGATCGAGAGTAAACAGTTCTCGTATGGATATGTTTTGGAAGTTTATAACTTGAGCCAAGAAACTATTGATGAACCGATTGATCCTAATCTAATTCTTGATTTGCACTTTAGATAATAATTTATACTGCTCGCTCAGTATCACCTACGGCAATATGATCGGCCAGGGCGGAGAGGGCGAGATTCGAACTCGCGGTAGGTTTTACCCCACGGAGGTTTAGTAAACCTCTGCACTAGGCCACTATGCGACCTCTCCAACAAGAGCACAATATACCAAACTTTCACTCAAAAAACCAGAGGTGCGGTGATTAGTTCAAGAGCGCGATACCCAAGTTTAAAAGTGTCGCGTAGCTGACCCATGCCAAGTACGGGACAAATAGCCAGCCGGCCGTAGTATTGACATGCCAGTAGAGCCGCATAGTTTTATAGATCAAGAGCCAAAGAATTACTATGGTTAGTAACCCACCCCATACGCTATGGAAACCAAAGAACACCACCGACCACAAAACATTAACAGCAAGCTGGGCATAAAACCAGTAACTTGCCACAGTTGCAGGCTTCCGAGGGGTTTCATACTTGCAGCCCAGGAATAAAGCAATTCCCATTAGCGCATACAGAATTGTCCAGACAGGTCCAAACACCCAACCTGGTGGTGTGAAAAAAGGCTTGTCGAGATATGCGTACCAATTGGGAATCTCAGATCGAGTAAAGAGTGTTCCAATAATGCCGGCTAACTGACAAGTCAGGATTGATAACGTCAAATGGAGGGTATCAATTAGCTTCCATGATTTATCAGGTGAGGCAGGTTTTTTGGGCATACTTCATTCTAGCAATATTAGAGCCATACATCACGCAGCAGTTTTAAATCTCAACTTAATAAACGACTAAGTAAACCTGCCAGAATTAAGTAAAGCTGGACTATATTTGACTGGCTGCTGCTGTATCAATGAAGTAGCTAGTTTTTTCCGTGACAGTTTGAAGCGCTGAAGCTGGACAGTCAATCGTGATAGCTTCATTAATTGCTTTGTGTAAAATCTCCCCCTTACTTTCGCCATATGCAATCAAAATAATTTGGTGTGAACGTAGAATAGAGCCGATACCCTGGGTAAGTGCGTGAGTCGGTGAGTTCTGACCACGTTCCTGACGATCTCGAGCAATAGTTTCTGTTGAGAGTGGAGCGTACTGCGTCATTGAATCAAATGGTGTCCCAGATTCATTAAAACCAATGTGTCCACCCGGTCCAATTCCTAAAATTGCTAAATCAACTGGTTTTTCTTGGAGCAATTTTTCATAACGCTCTGCTTCACTATGGGGATCGATGGCTACACCATTTAGCAGATTGAGGTTGTCCGTAGGAATCTTAAGCGGAGTAAAAACGTAGTCATGTAAGTACTTTACAAAACTGTGTGCTTCAGTTGGCTCGCAAGGGTAGTATTCATCTAAATGAAATGCCGTGGTTTGTGAAAAATCAACACGTTCTATCGTAGCAATACGAGCAAGTTCACTGTAAACAGGTAGCATCGTATTACCTGTAGCATATGTAATTACTGCAGTAGGTTTTTCTTTTACAAAGTCTGCAATATGACGAGCAGCAGCATGGGCAGTGGCGGATTGAGTGGGATATACATGTACATTTTGCATAGTAATAATTAGGTATGATATCTACTATTTACGTTCCAAAGACTTCCACAAAATTCTAGAAGCGAGGCTACGATTAGGCGACCAGTTTTGTGAAATGCTCAAGAATTCAGCTGGCTTCGCTTTGATGTCTAAGTTGTAGAGTTGCGCCGTTGCTTTGCGTAGTGCGTAGTCCCCGACTGAAAAAACATCACTACGACCCAGTGTGAAAATCAAAAACATTTCAGCTGTCCAACGACCAACACCTTTAATTTTGACAAGTTCAGTGATAATTTCTTCATCAGTCATAGTTGTTAAGTGCTCAGCTACCACACTGCCATCCACCCATACTTGTGCAATATTTTTTATATAACTGGCTTTGGCATTGGAAAGTCCAGCCGCCCGTAAAACTTCTGTTTCACTAACGAGTACTTTTTCTGGATGCCACTCACCACCGATTGCCAGTTTAACTCGGGCTTCAATAACATCAGCGACTTTGGTAGAAAGTTGTTGGCTCACAATACTTTCACACAGCTTGCCGAAGTACTGATCACTTGCGGCAGGAATAATTACCGGAAGTTCACCAAACTGTGCAGTTACTACTGTATATAGTGAAGCTAAAGTAGGATCTTGAAAAACTATCTCTGAAGGTTTAGTCATATTTTAAATTGGCTAAGATTACTTGCAAATTCTGTTTATAATCTTCTGGCCACTTAGAAACGTACATTACCGATTTCTTTCATTCTTCACAAATAAATACGTGCCAATGATCAAAAATAGCAGACCTGTTCCGATCACTACCGCCAAGTTAAGTAGTGGATTGAACAACACCACCTTGTCGTATTCAGGCGTGCCAAAGTAGTAAATACTGCGCAGTAAATCCACAGCATACGTCATTGGTGAAATACGAGAAGCAATTAAAATTGGTAACGGTAGATTTTGAATTGGATTAAAAACACCAGCCAAGAAAAACTGGGGAAATAAAATAAACGGAAAGATTTGATTGGCAGCTCGTTGGTCACTTAAGTTGGACATCACAAACACACCAAACGCTCCCCCAAAAAATGCCACAAGAACTACAACGGGCAGTAAGCGCAGCAAACTCACTGCATCGAGCGGAATGCCCATCACGTAACCAAAAATAATAATACCGATTATCTGCACCATCGCCACTAGCATTTCACCAAAAATTTTACCGAGCAAAATTGCATATCGCGAGATTGGCGCAATAAACATTTCTTGGGCGAAGTCATTTTGCCGATCTTCTACAAGCGAAATAATTCCCGCTGAAGTAGATTGAAACAGGGTCTGGCCGAGCACACCGATCAACACAAAAACCAAAAAGTTATACCCCAGACCATCACCAATATTTTGTTGCAAACTCGTGCCAAGCACGCCAATAAAAATAATTGGAAAAATAAAACTTGCCATGATCCGTGAACGATCTTTTAAGAGCTTGGCAATATCACGGTAGGCAATCGTAAAAACAGCGTTAAGGTTTTGCATGGTTCTTTGTGATAATTTCTACGTACGCATCTTCTAGTGATGGACTGTGAATGTCCAAAACAGTGAGGGGTGTGGTAATCATCTGAATAACTTTTTGTGCGGTGTGCTTGTCTAGCTGAACAGAGAATGGTCCTGTACCCGTAAACGACAACTTGTGTTTGGTTAATTCTTTTGTTAAAGCAGCTCTGTTTTTGGCATCAACAGTGACGTAGTTTTCAATCAAACTTTCTTTAATTTCAATTGGCGTGCCTTTTGAAACAATCGTGCCCTCATCGATAATACAAATATAATCAGAGCCTTCAGCTTCCTCCAAATAATGCGTTGTCAAGAAAATAGTAATGTCTTCTTTTTTCTGGATATCTTTGAGATACTTCCACACATTTTGGCGACTGACTGGATCCAAGCCTGTTGTTGGCTCATCCAAAAATAGCACTCGTGGTTGATGCATCAGACTGCGAATAATTTCGAGCTTGCGTTTCATTCCACCAGAAAGTGCTTTAACTTGTTTTGAAATATCTTTTTCTAACCCGACTACTTCAGCTAACTCATACACCTTTTTTTTGTAGGCTTCTGGCATCATGCCGAAAGTAGGCATGAATGGATAGAGATTATATAAATTAGCATGGAAACGAATATTTTCTTCGGCAGTTAAGTTTTGATCTAAACTAGGATTTTGGAAAATCACGCCAATTTGTTGTCGTACTTTTTCGGCTTCAGTTTCTACGTCAAAACCGGCAATTGTAACACTGCCACTTGTGGGAGAAAGCAGCGTAGTCAAGATTGAAATAGTAGTAGTTTTTCCAGCGCCATTTGGCCCCAGTAGCGAGAA
>CAYUES010000011.1:0-23473 GCA_964443885.1 uncultured Pseudomonadales bacterium | reverse complement strand
CCGTGAAATTCCGCGAATAGAAAAACCTTGATGGTTGTAAAAATCTTGATCTTCAATCGCGATCGTGGCGTTAATAAGATGGGGCGAGATGTAACTGAGTGGCACAATCGTGCGATTTTCATCTTTATACATTGTGTACAAAACTCGGCCGTTGCGATCAAGAATTTTACTTGAAACCGCTGGTTCCTGAGTAGTCAGCTCCATCACAGATGGCAGATCCTTAAAGATAATTTCATGTAGGCCGTACGTACCCGCAAACAGCGATACACTCAAGAAAATTGCGATGAATGAGTGTAAAGGAAAAAGCCGAAGACTGTATAAAAAAGGTTTAAATGGAGCAGTCAGCACTTTCATCAATAGACTGTTGTGGAAGTTATCTTTCTGGCTTTTTAGCTCACGAATAAAACTGAGTCGTTGCTTGCGGTTCCAGCGATACACCAAGCGTAACCACCGAGCTGTGGAGTGATATGAACGAGCGGTTTTCTTACTGACACGAGCTTGGAAAATTCTAACTCTCTTGAGACCAGCAAAAAACAAGGCAGGGCGCCAGTTTTTGAGGTTGGTGTAGAGAGTTTGGAAGTCACTACGAACGTGTGCCCAACTGGCCGCAACAACTCCGGCTAGCTTTGGTAGTGGCGAAGGCACTGCAAATTTTTTAACAAACTGCTGCTTGGTGCGTTTGGGTGTCGTGAAAGTCGCAGAAAAAGTAGTCGCTATCGACAGGCGTTTTTTGACTGTTCTGGTGAGAGATTTTTGGGAAGGAAGTGCGTGGCGAGCTCTTTTTGCAACTTTTGAGAGCAAACGAGCGACCGTCTTCGTACTATCTTTGTGTATTTTTTGCGTCCCAATATGTAAATACTTTAGGATAGAAAAGAAGTCTGGTTGAATGAGGACTTTGTGAGCGCGCTTGGTATCTATCGGAAGCACAAAATTATTAATCTGAACATCTTTTTTTGCCAATTTTTTCTTCTTGGCATATGAAATTAAATGGGACTTATATAATTTGTATTTTAGTTGTTTATTGTGGTGGGTTTTCTCTGGTTTGATCGCCATGGGCGAGATGATACCATGAAGCCTATACTATTTCAATTGATGATTTAGAGTAAATGTATCATAATTTTCGATTGATTACATCCCACAGTTCCCGCGAATCACCTTCGTATCCCAGTGCCCAAATTGCAATTCCTCCCAAATCTAACTGATTCACATAATCGAGCTTATAAGAAATAGAACGGGAGTTTTCGTAGTAAATAACATAGATCTCACCATCTTCTTCGTATGATAAATAGGGCGAAAGCGCTTCTTCATTCCAGCGTTCTTCAACCTTCAACTCATCTTTGCGCAGCAGCAACTCACTCACTCGAGAAATACTAGCGGTACCACCAGTATCGGGAAACGTATGAGACTGCGATTCGCGGCTGGTAGTGTTCCATTCATACCCATAAAACGGGATTCCAAGCAGGAGTTTTTCTCGAGGAACTTGGGCTGCAAAGGCTTGTAAATGTTGATTGATATCACTGTCCCAGAATTCTTTTCCTCCAAAAAGTGGCGCAACTGGGCCAGCTTGAGGAGAACTACGTTGGTGAAAGTCGTACGCCATGACAATAATGTAATCAATATATGGCTCGATGCGAGGCACATCCCAGAGGCCATTATTTTGCGAAGCACTGGCATACATCGCAATCGAGAGGTTTACTTGATCGTAGCGAGAATCCATGTGCTCCCGAAGTCGTTTCATAAACGCAGTCATGTTGTCGCGCATGGCAGGAGTGGGAGAGCCACTCAGCTCAATATCAATGTTAATACCATTGACGGGATAGGCCAGAATGATGCCATCCAAAGACTGCAAGAGTCGGTCTTGGGCAGCAGGTGAAGCCAAAAAGCTCGCAATGTCGTCACCATTAAACTGAGTGAGCGTCAGCTCCATTGCGCCGTTTTGCGCTTTCATTTGATTAGAAAGCTCCAAAAATTCGTCAGAGCTCAAGCCATTGTAGCCTGGCTCACCTTCGTCACCAATGCGAGTGAGCAAACGCCCATCGCCACCAATCGTCAAAGAAAAATAGGAAAGATGGGTTAGTTCAGGTTGAACAGTGACTTTTTTCAAGTTCCAGTAGGGAAGATAGCCGTAGACAATTTTATTGCCAGTTGGGGAAACTTGCGATTCTTGGAGAAACTGAAACGTCGTCAGTGAGCTAATCGGTGAAGTCAGCGGAATATCATAAAACCACCACAAACTGAGCGCCAATGTTAAGACAAACGTACTCACAACCAAGACACTCACCTTGAGTATTTTAAAAATACGCTTCAAAGCAAAACTATCCGCTGGTTTTTCTTGATGGGCAGAAAAAGAGTGGAGAAACTTTTTGAGCATGATTATTCTGCAGTTCCAAAGTCATCAAAATCAGTAAAGCCTTCAAATGGATCATCGTTAGGCACAGTTGTGGCTTCAAAGACTGTTTTGCCTTCTTCATTAACGGGGCGATTACAGTCCGCACAGTAGGTTCTGGTAGTTGGATCCTGCAAAATAGTGCGTTCTTCCAGGACTAAACCTTCAACTTGTTCACCAAACTTTGGAGGTAAGCCAGTTCGTGGATCGATCCAGACATTAGTTTTAACACGTTGCGAAAGCGATGGCTGGCTGCGTTGCCAGAATAACTCGGCACCGCCTTCACTACAGGAATCACCAGAAGCAGCTCTTGGAAAACCACTTGGACAGACGGGAGCGGATGCAACATCTGGCGGTTTTTCTTGCCAGCGCGGCTCTCTGCCTTGCAAGATAAAAGTCATAATATCGTTAAAAATCGGGGCAGCACCAGTCACACCCGACACCACGCGCCGATTCATTGGCGTGCCATCATTATTACCAATCCAGGTTACGACTAAAAATTCCGGGGTAAAGCCGATCGTCCAGTTATCTTTGAGGTCATTGGTGGTACCGGTTTTGACACTGACGACTTGATTGGGAATAACGAGCTCCGAACGACTCCCAAAGGCGCCTGAACGAGCCGAGTTATCTTGCATGATGTGGCTCGTTAGGTAGGCAGGAGCGCGCTCCATCACCCGTTCTAACTCACCAGCTTGGGTGTCTTCGTACTCTGTTAGGTACAGCAGGTCTGATTTTCGCTGTTCAATATCAACTTCTTCGAGTACTTCACCTTGGTAGTTCTCAATTTTTAAGATTGGGGTCAGCGGCACTTTGACGCCTTGATTGGCCAGCGACGTAAACGCTTGAGCCAAGTCGATCATGCGCACTTCACCGCCACCCAGACTCAGGGAAAGACCAAACTTGGAAGGATCATCCCAACCAGTAATACCCATCTTGTGGGCTTGGTCGATAAATGGCTCTATCCCGACAATTTTGAGCGCTTTGACCGCGGGAATATTGAATGAGTTGCCTAATGCCTGGCGAATCGTCACCGCCCCATGGAAACTACCATCGTAGTTTTTGGGACAGTATGGTTTTTGGCCGGGATTTTCAAAACAGGTAGCGGCGTCGATCAGCATCGTGCCTGGATTGAGAACTTTTTCTTGGAAAGCCGTGGCGTAGACGAGTGGTTTAATCGAAGAACCAGGCTGACGAGGTCGAATTGTCACGTTTACTTGGCCGTCATCTTCAGCATCAAAGTAATCTTTTGAGCCAATCATACTGAGAATCTCACCGGTATCTGGTTTCACAATCAAGGCTGCACCATTACTAACGTCAGCATACTCAAGTGCGGCTACTTCAGCCGAGAGCGAAGCCTGGGCAGCGTTCTGCAAACTAAGGTCAAGCGTCGTAGTCACGCGCAAACCACCCTCTTCAACCATTGCTTCGCCGTACTGCTGGTACAGAAGATCACGCACATAAAAGACGAAGTGAGGGGCTTGGATGTCGGTCCGGGAAAGAGCGTAGTGGAGTACGTCACTGGCTGCTTGTTCGCGTTGAATTTTGGAGATATAGCCGTCTTCTTCCATACGACGTAAGACATCAAGTTGGCGGGCTTTGGCTTGTTCTGGATTGGAGCCAAATGGTGAGTAACGGCTTGGTGCTTGGGGCAATCCTGCCAAGAGTGAGGCCTCAGCTAGAGTCAGATCCTTCGCGTGTTTGCCAAAGTAGGCTTTGGAAGCAGACTCAATACCCACTGAAGTGCCACCATAGGGAATGTAGTTGAGGTACATTTCAAGAATATCGTCTTTGGAGTACATAATTTCAGTAAAGATAGAGAGCAGTCCTTCTTTAATTTTGCGCTGGAGGGTGCGTTCATTGGTAAGCAACGCGTTCTTGACGAGTTGTTGGGTAATGGTGGAGCCACCCTCGAGCCGACGGCCAGAAAGTGTCGAGCGAGTGGCCCGAGCAATCGCGACTAGATCGAACCCAAAGTGGTGATAAAAGTTTTTGTCTTCAATCGAGATACTGGCTTGATAGACATGCGGTGGAAGCTCGGATAAACTGATCGGCGTGCGATTTTCATCGGCATAAATTTCGTATAGTAACGTTCCATTGCGATCAAAAATTTGAGTACTGACAGGATAGTTTTCATTGTTAGTCAGACGGCGTGGCGAAGGCAAGTCCTTCATGAGCAGAGCGACCGAGCCGATTAATAGAATTAAGAGACCAAGCAGCGTAAAGCGAATAAATTTATTGCGAAATGGCCAGGTGATAACGCTGCCAACTTTGCCGAGCCGACCGTTCCACTTACCAAAAGACAAGCGACGCTTGGCAGCTTTGGTGGTGCCACTGAGCGCTTGCACGATCGTGGTGGTGGCTTTCGATTTGCCAGCAGGCTTGTGATTGAATGGATTTTTCATGTACACTTATTTTAAGATAGCTTGTTCGTAGCACAGCAAAAATTGCTCTGTAGCCAGTATAGTGTACCAAATTATCTGTTCTCTAGTCAGGGGCAGTAGCCTGAATATCAAATGGTACTACAGAAATAAAACTAGAGGTGTGGGAAGATAGTACACAACACCGAAAGCACCGTATGAGTCCTTTAGAACAGTTTAATTGGTTTTCACAACTGGAAAGCTCGCAGCAAGAGCTGTTGAAGATGGCATATATTTTGTATGAGCGCGAAGGAAAAGCCTCCAGCGTAGAACTCTATGATTATTCATTTGTCGTATTTCCGGTAGCCAAAGCCTATGAAGGCTTTTTGAAGCAGTATTTATTTGAGTTGCAGTTGATAGATCAGCGGACTTTTGAAGGCAAACGGTTTCGGATTGGGCGGGCTTTAAATCCTGATATCAGGGAAAACCAGCAAGATGAGTTTTGGTTGTATGACGATCTAGAACTAATGTGTGGCAAGCAAGTAGCGCACGTCTTGTGGCAGTCTTGGTTGCAAGGTCGTAACCGAGTGGTGCATTTTTTTCCGCTCGAAAAACATAAGATTTCATTGAGTGAAGCAAAAGAGCGGATTGAGATGATGATAGAGACGATGGATATGGCGTATCGATGTAAAATTGACTTGGAGCGAGGTTAGACCAGCCGTAGAGCCTACTTAAAATTCACTCCAGCAGCTGATTTTTCACAGCCGCAATTCCCGACCTTTGCACTCCTGGAAGAGTATGCATATAATACCTACTCATACCATTGCCGAAAGTTTTACTATGTCACAACTCACTGAAGATCATTTTATCTATAAAAACATCACCGTTTCTGGTTTGCCTGGATCTGGTTCGACGACGCTGTTAAATCAACTCCGCGAACACTCTGACCTCAAGTTCCACGGTTGGACCGGTTTTAGTGGTGGTGAGTTTATGCGCGCGTATGCAGCCGAAAAAGGGTTGTTAGATCAGGATGGCAAACTGCATCATACAGCTGAAGCATACGGTGAAGACTTTGATCGTGAAGTCGATATGGGGATGCGTGAGCGGGTCAGTACTGATGAACACTGGATTTTAGAATCTTGGCTTTCTGGGTTTATGGCGCAAAACGTGCCAGGCACATTCAAGATTTTGATGATCTGCAGTAACACTGCCGTTAAAGTGGATCGAATTGTGAATAGAGACCGCGTGACTTCAGAGGAAGCTTTGGAACACATGAATCATCGGTACCGTACTAATGCGGCTAAATGGCGCCGCATGTACAAGCAAGAATGGCACGATTGGGTAGTCAAAACAGGCAAAGCGACAGAGAGAGATCCGATTGATTTTTGGCAGCCGAATTTATACGATATAGTTATCGATACATATTCCACGAATCAAAGCGAAGCCCTCGAACTGGTCATTCATGCCATCACAAAAAAAAGCCCACACTAGTAAACCAGTGGCTGCGATCGGACAAGAGTCTCACATCGTGTTTTATCCCCTGTTGGTACTGACATTGTTTCTTTGGGTGATGTATCGGCAATTATTTGTTTTTCCTGTCTGGTTTGACGAAACAATTGGTAAAGCCTTGTTCTTTGGATTGCCAGTGTGGTTGTACATAAATATTGCCGGAGCCAAGAAAATTCTTGAAACAATGTCGCTACAGAAGTTTCACTCGGGAGTGTTACTTGGAATAGCGGTCGGTGGTATTTTTGGGTTTGCAACTTCGTTGCTCTCGATTGCTACCAAAGACGTGACGCTGCAGTCTGTTGATTTATTTAGCTCCAACCAATTTTGGGGTGAGTTTATCTTGGCATTATTTACTGGCTTTTGGGAAACACTGCTGTTCTTTAGTTTTACTCTAACGGTGATTCAAGAAAAATACTCCAAGTGGGCGGTCTCAAACCAAGCGCTGCTGGCAGCAGCTATCTTCTTGGTTTTCCATCTTCCTAATATTTACTCAAGATTCTCAGATATCTCTATTCAAGCAATGGTTTTTCAAGTAGTGTTACTGTTTTTATTCGCTTTAGGGCAAGCCTTTTTATTCATAGGGAGACGCAACACCTATGCGTTGATCCTTTCCCATGCTATTTGGGGTATGGTGCTTTTGGTTCATACATGGTGAGTAGAGTACAATAGAGCGCTCATGCGTATTTTTTAAAGTTGTTATGGCAAGTTTTGCAGAAAAAAGTTTACCAGTTCTAATGCTCCTTTTTGGGAGTTTAGTCTTAGCTATCTCACTACTGACCGCCAATCGTACTTCAGCAGGAGATCGTACCCGTTTAATGTCTCGTAAGGTCTACTTTAGTAGAACTATCCTTCCCGATAATGTTTTATACCCATTTGTGATGGCAGGTGATCGTGTGAAGCTAGAAACTGCAGGGTTTGAAGAACAAATTTTACTGCGAGTTGAATATGCCGACCGGCGGTATCAGTATGCCGAACAACTAATTGAGAAAGATCAAGCGCCACTCGCGTTAACCACACTCACTAAGTCACAAAAGTACTTATTTGCCGCAGGTCATGAAGTTTTGAAAGACCCTGCGCTGGTTGATCCAGAAACAACTATTTTTGTACAAAAAGCATTTGAACATTCACTCGTTAGACTGACTGAAATTAAGCAAAATTATGCAGATCAAGATGCGCAAATGATCGACGATCTGCACCGAGAAACCACTGCTATTTATCAAAAATTGAGTACGATTAATGAGCAAAATAAACAGAACTGATACCGTTTGTATCGGTTGACACGTATCCCCAAACCATGAGATTCTTTATGTCCGCCAAACTGTAAAGCACAAGATATTGTGTCTTACACACCTGGTGAGCACAAGATACCGTATCAGGAGTAATCGCATGAAATGTCCGTACTGTGGCAAAACAGAAACCTCGGTTGTGGACTCTCGTGAGGCTGATGAAGTAACGAGTATTCGTCGCCGTCGACACTGTACTGAGTGCGGAAAACGCTTTACTACCTATGAACGAGTCGAAGGCATTGACCTAAAAGTTATTAAGAAAAATGGTACTAAAGAAATTTTTGATCGCGACAAACTGCGCCGCGGCATCATCAAAGCTACTTGGAAACGACCGGTTTCGATGAGCTTTGTTGAAGACATGATCGATGATATCGAACGGAAGCTGCGCCAAAAAGAAGTGTGTGAAATCAAAAGTTGGGAGATCGGCAACTTGGTAATAGACCGTCTCAAGTTAATTGATCCACTTTCGTATCTGTTGTTTGCGAGCGTGTATCGCGACTTTGAAAGTGTTGAAGACTTTGAAAAAGAAATACAACGGCTGAAAGAGCCAGTACCAACAACTGTAGTTTAAAGGGGAGGTTATGTCACCATCGTTACCAAAGAAAAAAATGAGCTTTATCAATCGCAAACTCGATAGCGGTATGGGCATGGCTGTTGCACGCCGCACCTACTTGCGCCGAGTGATCGATGCCAAGTCCAACCACGAACGTTGGGAAACCTGGGAAGAAGTGGCCGAGCGCGTTGCTTTGGGTAACACCAGTTTACTCGGTTACAGTAAAAGTAAAAAAATGGACAACCACCGCCAAGCAGACTACTCAATCTTGAAGAAACACATTAGTAATGGCTCAATCTTGATGTCTGGTCGCCACTTGCAACACGGTGACCTCTCTCAATCAGAGCGCAACATGGAAGTTTTCACCAACTGTTCTACCGCCACCTCCTCATATATTTTGTTTTATCTTTTGATGAATGGCTCTGGAGTAGGTCGGCCTTACGACGACGACTTGTGTGTCGTCAACTGGGACAACATGCCCAACGTCCGCTGTGTGATCGATGACTCTCACGCTGACTTTGTCTGGGGATTTGATGAAAGTGTCCGTGACGCCAAACACAAATATGGCGAGAGCGACAGTGTACACTGGTTTGAAGTGCCAGATAGCCGTGAAGGTTGGTCGCAAGCACTCGAAATGATGGAGACGATGGCCTTCGAGAAAAAATACAAAGATGATATCTTGATTTTAGACTTCTCAAAAGTTCGTCCCAAAGGTGCACCAATTCAAGGCATGCAGAACCGTCCTTCATCTGGTCCAAAACCATTGATGAACGCAATTGAAAAAGTCACCACCCTCAAAGGTGCTGGCTTGTCTCCTTGGAAACAAGCGATGTTTGCCGATCACTACTTGGCAGAGTGTGTCTTGGTGGGAGGGGCGCGCCGCAGTGCGCGGATCGCGACCAAGGCTTGGGGTGATCCAGAGATCTTTGACTTCATTAACATCAAACGCGGCGGCTTTTTATGGAGTGCCAACAACTCGGTCGCTGTTGATGACAAATTCTGGAAACAACGCACTAATCACGCCCGCAAAGTCTTGGACGTGATGCTCAAAGCAGCCTACGAAGACGGCACTGGTGAACCAGGCTTCATCAACCAACACAAATTGGTCCAAAATGACGAAGGTTTTGATGACTACGCAGATGGCAAGTACGCTGAGAGTAAAAAATACAAACCAATGGCTCGCACCGAAAAAATGCTTTCCCGCATTGCTCGCAATGCTGCTGCCAAGGTGTACACGCAGATTCCCAACCCGTGTGGTGAAATTTCACTCAACATGCTTGGTGGCTACTGTGTGATCTCGGACGTCGTGCCGTACTACTGTCCAACCATCGATGATGCCGAAGAAGCATTCCGGGCAACCACTCGGGCGCTGATCCGCGTCAACACCTTCATGGATAGTTTGTATAACCGTGAAGTCAAACGCACCAACCGGATCGGTGTCGGTATGACCGGTATTCACGAGTTCGGCTGGAACATGTTTGGCTACTCATTCCGTGACTTGATCGATGAAGAAAAGAGTAAAGATTTTTGGATGACGTTGTCTCGCTTCAAACGAGCAGTCGCTGATGAAGCTGAAAAATACTCCAAGTTACTCAAAGTGAATGTGCCACACACCAACACCACGATCAAGCCATCGGGGACGATCTCCAAGCTTTTCGCTTTGACTGAAGGCGCTCATCTGCCCTCAATGCGCGAGTACATCCGCTGGGTGCAGTATCGATCAGATGATCCACAGGTCGAGAAGTACAAGAAAAAAGGCTATCCAGTCAAAGAACTCAAGTCATATCAAGGTTCGACAGTTGTCGGTTTCCCAACCCAACCTCTAATCTGTCGCTTGGGCATGAATGGTGAGCTCGTCACTGCTGGTGAAGCAACTCCAGAAGAGCAGTACCGCTGGCTGATGTTACTTGAGAAATACTGGATCGTTGGTGTCGATGAGCAAGGCAAGGCACTGGAAGACACTGGCAACCAAGTTTCTTACACCCTCAAGTACGATCCTAAAAAGGTCGGGTACGGAGAGTTTGTCGAGATGGTCAGTAAGTATCAAGGTTTGATCAAGTGTTGTTCAGTGATGCCGCAACAGGATAGCACTGCCTATGAGTATCAACCAGAGCAGCCAGTCACGATCAGTGAGTTTATGAAAGTGCTCAACGAAATTGAACAAGATGATGCGCTCTTTGAAGACATCGACTACGAACACCTCAAGTGTGAAAGTGGTGCTTGTCCAATCTAGCTAAGAGAGAAAATTAGGTGCGTACTTGGAGCGTTGCATGACAGTTGCAAAGTAACTCAGAAGTATACATGAAAAAAACAGCCTCCCGGTTTTCCGAGAGGTTGTTTTTGTAAGTTCAGTAGAGATGAGGTGTTACAATACTCAAGAAATACCTGCCCTAGTACTTGTGACAGTATCACAATATTTGATATGCTACACCTTGAGTACAACAGATACTCAACTAGAAAGGGCGTACCAATGTAGTAATTGGTATACTTACACTTTATGGCTCCTGAACGCAGCACACCAGATCATGACTTAGACGCAATAAAGGCAAGATTAGTGACTCCTGCTGTTGATACTAGTGCTAATCCCGTTGCCCCTGAATCAACTCCAAAGCCAAAAAACCCAGATAGATTAAAAGGAGTCTTTCGTGCACTTGGAACACTCTTGGAAAAGAGTGGACTGACCTGGAGTGATACCCGTTTTGAAACTCCACCTACAACCCCTCCCACAGCAACTCCTGGACCTGAAGCGTCACCTGCAGCGGTGGCTTCCACTGCACAGCCTAAGCCTGAACCTCATGGCGGAGCTTCAGCACCTTCTACTCATCCTGAACAAGCACCTCCAAATGAGCCAGTTATTCCAGAAGGACAAAAATTAGCACTCGATTACATTTTAGACAACTATGGCTTAGTTACCAAAATTATTGATGCAAATCCAGCACTACTAGGTGCATATAAACCAGTCTTTGAAAATGCTCGAGCTATTAAATTGAAAACTCCAAATGCGCTCAATAGCTATATCGCAGCGGCAGGTCCAGAATCAGTCCGTTTTATGCAACTTGTTCGTCAGTTAAACATAGCTGCAGGCCCTGATATAGCCGCTTTTCAGCCACCATATGACACGATCCTAACTTCTAGTGAGCGGACAATTATGCCTGGCCTTCCAGTAGAAAGTCTCCCACAGTACTTTGAGCTTGCTGAACTTATTTCAGAGAGCGATGCACTCGAAAAAGAACTTATTAAGTACCGACAAAATGAAGATATTACAGATGGTAAAGCTGTTGCTGACACACTAGCTCTCATTAAGAGGATTCGTACAGATATTCAGGAATCAGTAAATGGAGCTCTATCAATCACAACATTTACTGAACTAAGAGAACTCTTAAATACTTTAATTAGGCTTAGGAGAGATGGGGTAAATGTTGCACTGAGTGAAGGTGCAACACCACGAACAGTTGATGACTTGATGGCACAGAATGCTACTTATACATCAGAAATGGCTTCAATTGCGGAGATTGATCGTACTGAAGCACTAACGGAAGCGCAACGCGACTGGCTCAAACGACTCGGAGGAATCTTGAGTAGAGAAAATCTCATTGAATGGAGTAAAGAAAATCTAAACTGGTACGTTGCTGCTGGTGGAGTGGCTGGTTCTATTATGCCATTCGTGCCAGTTGAAGCCTTACAAGACGGTATGGTGAAAAACTCACTGATCCTGATAGGAGCGCTGCTACTAGGTGAGTCGCCATTGGTTTTATATATAAAAGGTGGTGCAGCACATAAAGCAACTACTTCTGCAAGCGAATTCTCAAAGAGAATCTTTACTAAGATCTTTACAGCAGCAGATCGTAATGCTTCAGAAAATATTTCTAAAAGAGTGCAAAACTTCGCAATGGGCGCCCTTATTCCTTCATTGTTGTTCATGGCAGTTACTGCATACTCTGCTCCAGAAAAAGCTACAACTGTAGAAAGTGGAACTAGTCCCGCTGTTGTAATGGTTGAAACACCTACTCCTACCTCAACTGAAACAGCTACTGATACAGCTCAACCTACGGCAACTGAAACAGTACTGCCAACTGCAACTAATACGTCAGAAACTACTGCCACTGCTACAAGTACAGCAAATAATGAGGATGAGATACCACCTGCTGACTCAGCAGAGACTCCCGATGCAAGTACCACCCTTACGCGCGTACCAACAAGAGAAAGAGAAAATCCTCCACCGACACCAACTCCTCAAGGTACTCCTACACCTACAGAAACGCATCGCACCAGTGGAGATGTAACTATTGGTGGAGAAGTATACGAATATTACTTTGATAGAGGTGAGCCAGGTTTGAGTCCAGGAGACGTAGTCCTTAAAGGGACTGAATTATACGCAATAAGTAATACTTCTGAGTATCCAGTTCCGATAAGTGCTGAAAGCCTAGTCAAAATTCCTACCTCCGTAACTGAACTTGATGGTGCCACTATTGAGGTTCAAAGGGTGGGTGAAGTTGGCCAAGGTGAAAGATATCTAGTGTTATTTTTATTACCGGGAGAAAGTTCCTCTCCACGATACTATGCAGTTAGCCTAGATGCTCAGTACTCAATTTTAGAACAAGGTTCAATAGTGCCGGTAGGTCCCGATGATGTCAAGTTGATTTCAGCTGCTGGGTATATACCTCTACCATTATTAGATTCAAATATCTTTGATGTAATAGATCCACTGATTCTAAATGGGACAACATTCAAAGCTGATGGTATGTACTTTGCACAACCAGCTACAGCAACTCCGAGCCCAGCTGCAACTGAAACAGTAGCGCCAACCACTACCCTTACACCAGTTTCAGAATCAACTGCTACTTCTGTTCCTGAGGTAGTACCAAGCGTTGAAGTAACAGCAACCCAACAATTAAAAGTAACACCTACGGCTACTTCTACCACTGGTGTTACAGAGACAGTAACGGCTACGGTGGCAGCTACACCAACAGAAACGCCCACGTCAGAACCTACCCCAGAGTTTATTCTCATTAATGGCGAAAAAGTTTTACTACCAGAAACGTACCAAGATTTAAATAGATTTGAAGCAACACTTGTTGATATACCCGGCTCAACAGATTTTTATATGAGTTTTGATTTGAACGAAGATGATACAAGTATCGGTGACTACGTTTTACGCCTTGGTTGGGAAAAGGATGATAATAATCGTACGTATCTTGTTATCCGATCGCAGGGAGTAGTGACTGGAATTGATGAAGACGGGGAATTGATAGTAAAGCCTGCTACCTCACTATACGCTAGTGGAAAAAACCTCGTTCCAGAGGATCTTAATCCAGAAGAAATTGAAAATCTGGATAAAAGACCTACAAGAACTCCAACTCAGATTTCAACTCCAGCTAAAACAGCAACTTCAACCGCTACTCAAACCGCAGCTCCAACCCTCACTCCCACCTCAACTGCTACAGTTCCTGTAAGCACGCCGACTACAGTCCCAACAGCCACGAGCCAGCCTACTGCAACCGCCACACAAGTAGCTAAAGCTGTGCCTACACAAGGTGGCGAAAGCAAACTACCACCGACTCCAACAGAAACACCAGAAAGTGAGAAAGAAGGTGGTATTTCGTCTGGTGCACTAGGTGATTTGATGGATACTATTACAGACGATGATCGCAATGAAGAGAAGAATGGGAAAATAGATAACTAAAGGAAAAAAGATGACAGATACCGTCCCACAAGCACAGCCATTTTTTGCAGCGGCAGTTAGATTACGTGAAAATTTGAAAAAAACACAGATGGAAGAGTCTGCAATTGACTTTATCATCGGAAAGTTTGTGAGTGAAGTGTTGGACCGTGCTACAACCGAAGTAGTGCAAAAGTTAGGTAAAGAATTAGGCAGTCCCGATATGACTTCAATTACTGTGGATGAAGAGCGCAAAAAAAAGATTGAAGAACTATATCTTAAGATGACGGGCAAAACTATACCAGAGCGACGCGAAGAAATTGCCGATCAAATGGTGGCAGAGTTTGAAGCTTTGGGCACAAACCAATAAAGGGTAGATGCAGGGAAAAGAAAATCCAATTTCAACAGCCGCAACAGAGGGGTCAAAACTTTCTCAAGAACAGGCAAAAAGATTAGAAATATCAGTAGTGTTACAAGAACTTACTGAGACTGCCATTGCAATAGTTGGAATTATTGAGCAACATGCTCTCAAAAAAGAGCCCTTCTCAAATGAAATGAGAACTCAATCAATTACTGAGTTGCTCAAGCCTTTGCAAAGGCTGGTTGATCTAATTTCCACCGAACCTTCGATGGACCAAGGTGAGGCTGGTGGGCGGATCGATACGATTGCGAACTGTGTCTATCTTTTTAACAAACTAAACGCTCCTATAGACATACATATACCTGGTAGGGAGCATATTAAAAGTGCGGATAAACCAGCACAAAACTCGGCTGATTTAGTGAATCAAATCAGTGATTTAAGACTAATTATCCTCGCAGCAATCACTGATCTTGTAGATCATCCGGACTCAAGTGCTATAAAAGATGCAGTTCCTATAACAGTACTGCCACTTTTAAGAAGATTTTTAGCTGACACAGCAGTTATTCCCTCACAAAGTCAGCCAGAAGCGAGTGAGAGAATCCAAATAATTGCACTAGCTATAATGACGCTGATAAAAACTGGCTCAGTTCTTACGCTAACGGCTTCAAATCCTCAACCACTGAGAACTATGGTCGATCCTAATCATGGAAATGAAAAGCAAGACAAAGAAGGTGAATATCTAGAGGTAAAAACATATAATGTGTTTGTGGAGAGGGAACGGTACATAATGATTACCTTCAATAATGGAGGTGATCGTTTCTTAGTGGCTGTGCTGCTAAGGTTTGTTGATCTCCTAGATCCTGAAAATGCTCGAAAAGAAGGAAGTAATTATCTTATTCGTATTACTCCTGAGTTACCTGATCCAAACTCGGCACTAGGAAAAGGGTTTAAAGAGCATTTCATAAAACTTTCTGAAACGCAAATTGCTGAGATACGGGAAAATTACCAAAAAATATACAACGAATTAGTAGAGAAGTTCAAACCCAAACCGTAACTGCGTATACTCAAAACATGCTTACGCAATTCTAAGCTGTGGAACACGTTGGAGTTTTTCTAGCTCACTAAACACTGATTTCTCAAAGTACGAAGCTGCCGCAATCCCAATCATCGCTGCATTATCGGCACAAAGTTTTTTTGAGTAGGGTACCCGAAATGCTGAAATTTGTTGGGCTGCTTCAAGATTCTTTTTACTCACCCAGGCATTGTGTTTGCTAACTATGCCACGCAACATTTTACGTAATGTCATGTTGGCAGCAACGCCACCACCCAGCCAGACTTCTCTAATCGCGATCTCGGTTTGAGAATTAGGATGCACAAGTGAAGCAGTATATTGATCTATCAAGAGTTTTTCTAGTTTATAACAAATATGTTTGAACACTCCATACTGTGCGCTCGCACAGAAGTCATATATCTCTTCTTTAGAAAGTGGTCGATGAGCGGTTTTTCTTTCGAGTAGATTACGTGCAAAAGTCTTCATACCCGAGAAACTCAAGTCATAGGTTTTGGTTGTAGTTAGGGGCAGTGGGAATGAAACGGCATTTCGATCACCTTGCTTGGCAAATTCTTCGATAATTGGGCCAGCTGGATAGCCAAGATTCAACATTCGCCCAATCTTATCAAGGCACTCACCAGCCGCATCATCAAGTGTTGCCCCCAAAACTTTGTATTGGCCCACTGCAGTGACGAGTACAAATTGGGTGTGCCCCCCAGATACGATTACGGCCAGTGCTGGATAGGTAGCGACAGGATCGGGACTGCTCACTTTATCAAAACGCTCTGTAAAACCAGCTCTTTTTTGTACAGGTATGGTTCGTTTCTGAGCCTGTGCCAGCACCGATACAACATGGCCTTCGATGTGATTTACAGCTATAAGTGGCTTTTTGTAGGACAGAGCCAACTCTTTGGCTGTATTGATTCCAACTTCCAGAGCGGGAGCCAGACCTGGGCCGACTGTCACTGCCACGGCATCAATTTTCATGATTGAAGTGCCTGCACGTGCTAATGCAACTTGGATTGTTCGATCAATGTTTTCTGCATGAGCCAACTTAGCAACTGTCGGAAAGACACCACCGTATGGTTTGTGGAGTTCAGTTTGTGAAGCGACGACATTGGAAAGAACAGTTGTGCCACAAGTTACCGCGGCACTGGTGTCATCACAAGACGTATCGATAGCTAAAATATAGGCGTTTCGCATGTGTGGGTTTCAAATTTTCAATGTAATTACAGCAGTTATTCGGCACTTTCCTGAATATACATACGACGTTGGCCAGTTTCAATAACGGGTGCATTGTTTTCAAGAGACTCAAGGTGAGTAGTGCTTGCAGCTTTTGAGCCTGTAACACCAGCATCTTCAGAAATTTGAATACTCAAGTATGTAATTTTCTGCTCATCCAAAAATGGCGTAAAAAACTCAGCGACTTGTGACCACCACTCAACCACCATGACTGTACCTGGCTGTAGCGACTCAGGCAACTCCAACTTTTCAAACAATTCTTTTGAGTCGACTTTCCACATATCGAGGTGATAGAACTTGCCAGTGGTTTGATGGCGGGTGAAGTCGTACTCCTCAACATAGCCGTAGGTAGGTGAAGTGATCAGTGCGTTGATTTGCAAAAACTCTGCGACGCCTTTGGCAAAGACTGTTTTGCCTGCGCCGAGCGGTCCATCCAAGCCGATCACCAGGCCAGTTGTCCCCACAGCATTCCAATTTTTCAAAACCAGTCTGCCTGCAATACTTTTAGTTTCTGCTTCGTTGGCTGAAGTAAGCTGGTAGCTTGGTTTCGCCTCCATAGCTCCTGATGCTGTAGTTCCGCCTTGATCAACATAGGCTCTTGTCTGATCGGACTGAGCAGCTTGTAGTACTATCGAGCCCGCGCGCAGAGTAATTGGAGTGGAAAGGGTCGTATCGATAACTGTTGAAGGTGGATTGGTCGGCAAAGTACCAGCATCCAAAACGAGATCAATTAGTTTTTTTTGTTTATCTGAAATAGTAGTAAAGATGTCGGTAATCGCATATGGTCGTTTCAAGCCAGAGCCGTTGGCGGAAGTAGCGGTGATTGGTTTGCCATATACTTCAAGTAACTCGAGCAACAATTCATAATCAGGGATTCGTACACCTACCGTGCCAAACTCTGAAGCCACACCTGGTGCGACTACGCCGAGATCTTTGGAAACAACAGTGACGGGACCGGGCAAAAATTGCTTGTACAAAGTCCGTGCTTGATCGTTCACAGCTACGTACTGCTCAGCCATTTTCAGACTGGTAACAGCAATTGAAAGTGGCTTGCCTTCTCGTCTAGATTTGTACTGCAAAAGTTTCTCAACGGCTGCTGGATTTGTGGCATCGACCCCAGCGCCATATGTTGTCTCGGTTGGAAAAATTACTAGTCCACCAGCCGCCAAAACTTCGCACGTTTTCTTGATCACGGTTTGTACTGGTGTATCAGCTAGCTTGATAATTTCCATAACCAGGTATTATACCTCAAATACCCAGAGTTTTGAGAATTACCACTTGAGTACTAGACGATCAAACTGCGAACTCAAAACTAATTGATTTGATTTAGCAATTACAGCCCAAATATGCTATATAATAGGGAACATGGATACCGACAGAATCACACTAGTATCTAGTACGCCTGCATCTTCTGTGAAGTTTACGCTCTATTTGAAAGCGCACGAACTGAAAGAAATCTCTAAAGTACTCGAGGGTGTTTTGTCGATGCCCAATAAAAAACGAAGAGCTTGGGCAGATGAAAATAGTGAAATCATCAATAAAGCACTAGATTCGATTGTTCAGGAGTCCAATGCAACGCTCTCAGAACTTAGTTTTGATGACGAAACGCTCCAGTTATCAAAAGATCTGATTGTTTCTCTTCGTGATACCGTTGATATGTTCCACGGGTTGTTGTACGAGAGCAAAAAACTATCCAGCTAAATAACAAGTATCGTTAGTCCAAACATGCCCGAGTATTTTATTTTATTTATCTATCAGCCTTTTTTTAATTTGCTGGTCTTCTTTTATACGATGCTCGATTTTATTACCCGCGGCAATGCCGACATGGGAATTGCGGTGATTCTGCTGACGATCGTAATTCGGATTATTTTGTTTCCTCTTTCTCTCGCAGAGCAAAAGTCTCATGGTGAGCGCAAAGAAATTACCGACAAACTGAAAGCCGCAGAAGAGCAGTTCAAAAATGATCACATGGGGTTAGTTCAGGCCAAGAAGTCAATTATGCGCACCAATAAACGCATTTTGATTGCGGAAATCATTAACTTGGCGATTCAAGTTACTGTGGCTTTGATGCTCTGGAAAATTTTTGGCAGTGGGTTGAAAGGTGAGGACTTCCACTTGCTCTATGACTTTATGCCCAGAATCGAAGAACCGTTTAACTTGATGTTCTTGGGTAAATACGATTTATCTAAACCAAGTTTGACGTTAAACTTAATTCAATCAGTTCTGATCTTTATTCTCGAGACAGTGCTGTTGTTGGGCTCAGATTCGCCAGTCACCAAACAGCAGTTTGTGCGGCTACAGATCATCTTACCGATTGTGTCGTTCTTTATCTTCTTAGGTCTGCCCGCTGGTAAAAAAGTCTTTATCATCACCACATTACTGATTAGTATTATCTTGAGCTCAATTCGCACCGTGCAGCGCCGTTTTGAGATCTACAAAGAAAAAATGGCCGAAAAAGAAGCCCAGGCAGCACAAGACCAAATCGTGGTAGAAGTAAAGTAATTGTTGCAGGCTTGGTCATTTATTACTTCCGTCTTCGATTCCAGCTCCTCTTTTCCTTTTTATCTGTTCGTGCGGTACAATATAAAGGTTAAGGACACTATGGAATTTGATAAGTTAGTTGTTTCATTTTTAGTTGACGAAGTTGTCGGCGGTTTTTTCATCTCGGTGCCACCTGGTCACTTGGCTTGTGTCTATGATCGTGGTCGAGGAGTGCTACCTCGAGTCTGGGGTCCTGGACTGCATTTTAAGATTCCTTTCTGGCAAGTTGCCAAACTTTTTAATGCCCAAATTCTTGAGTACTCCCTTCGTGAAGGCTTTGATTTTTCACAGAATAAAGAAGCCCTTGGTGATATGCCGGTGATGACGACCACCTATGATGGGGAAGATATTGAAGTTCAAGGTTCAGTGCTTTTTAGAATCGATAAATTAAATGCTCCTGAGATGTGGGAAAACTTAGGTGAAAACGTGGTTTCCAAAGTTGTCCGCCCGATTTCTCGCAGTCGGATTGCCAGTGTCTTTGCTGACCTCACTCTCGAGCAAATCAAGCAAAATCGCAGCAAAGTTGAGGCATTAGTTCAAGAAGAGTTAAACCAATACTTCTCCAGTCGTGGGCTTAACTGTGAAGGCTTTTTGCTGTCCACGATTCGCCGTCAAAAAGATGGCCACGCCGAACTGGTCGTTGAACATCAGCCAATACTTGATACACTTGCTGCCCAGCAACTGCCACCAACGCTGCCCCAATAGCTGCTAGCATTAAACTGCAGAAAAATCTTGACAGAAATATGCTATAGTTCTAAACTATCACTGCTTGTAGCAGTAATATTCAAAGACTGCTAAATACTAAGTAATAAAAAATATCCAATCAAGGAGCCCTATGTTTCCATCTTTAGAACTTGCCAAAATCCAACCTCTTCCTGGGTATGTCTTAGTTGAACCAGCACAAAAACAGTCCCAGACAGCTTCTGGAATTTACTTGCCAGATTCAGATACGGAAAAACCTCAACACGGTACCGTGATCGCTTGTGGTGCTGCGGTGATGGATGATGGTGCAAAAATTGAGTGCCCAGTCAAGAAAAAAGATGGTGTCATCTACAAAAAATGGGGTGGTACTGAACTTAAGATTGGTGACATCGAGTATCAGTTCTTGAAGTTTGAAGACTTACTCGCTGTTGTTAAGTAAAACGTACAACACAGAGTTTGCTCAAAAGTAATGAGCAAACAATACTACAGATATCAGTAATTAAATAAATAAGCGCAAAAAAATAAGTACAAAGACCTTGAAAGGGAACTATGCCAGCAAAACAATTAGCATTTGGCGATGATGCCAGACAAAAAATGCTCATCGGAATTAACAAACTAGCCGACGCGGTCACAACCACGCTTGGCCCAAAGGGACGCAACGTCGCGATCGACAAATCATGGGGTGCGCCAACTGTCTTACACGATGGTGTCAGCGTTGCCAAAGAAATTGTGCTTGAAGATAAATTCGAGAACATGGGTGCACAACTCGTCAAAGAAGCTGCCAACAAAACTAACGAAGCCGCCGGTGATGGAACCACTACGGCCACACTTTTAGCGCAACAAATCGCTACAAAAGGTATGAAGTACGTTACTGCGGGAGTTAATCCAATGTTGATGAAACGTGGTATGGATAAAGCTGTTGAAGCCGCAGTTGCTGAAATTCGCCGTCTAGCCAAGCCAGTTAAAGAATCAGACTGGGAAAAAGTTGCCACAATTTCTGCCCAAAACGAAGTGATCGGTAAGAAGGTTGCTGAAGCCCTGAAGCTGGTTGGCAAAGATGGTGTTCTTGAAGTCGAAGAAGGCAAAACGATGGACATTACCATCGACCACAAAAAAGGCATGGTCCTCGATAAAGGATATGCATCCCCATATTTCGTCACTAATACCGATGCGATGGAAGCTGAAATTAAAAATCCTTACATCTTGGTCACTGATCAAAAGATTTCTAGTATTCAAGACTTACTACCGTTACTCGAGAGTTTCATGAAGATCAGTAAAGACTTGGTGATCATCGCTGATGATATCGACGGCGAAGCAATCACTACATTAGTGCTCAACAAACTACGCGGTGCATTTAATGTTTTAGCAGTCAAAGCGCCTGGCTTTGGTGATCGCAAAAAAGAAATGCTACAAGATATTGCGATCTTAACAGGCTCCAACTTAATTTCAGCAGAAATTGGTCGCGCGCTTAAAGATGCAGCGGTTGAAGATTTAGGCCGAGCAGACATGGTACGCTCCACTAAAGATGAAACAGTAGTCGTGGGTGGCAAAGGCAGTCAGACTGATATCGATGGCCGTGTGGCTCAACTCGATGCTCAGATGGAAAAGTCCACTTCTGACTTCGACAAAGAAAAACTCCAAGAGCGCAAAGCTAAACTGGCTGGTGGCGTGGCTGTCATCCAAGTCGGTGCGGCTAGTGAAACCGAGATGAAAAACCTCCAAGAGCGCGTCAAAGATGCAAAAGAAGCTCTCAAAGCTGCGATTGATGAGGGAATTATCCCTGGGGGCGGTGTAACGTACATTCAAGCAGGCAAAGTTCTTGAAAAACTCAAAGGCAATAACTACGACGAACAAGTCGGTATTACTCTGATTCGCGAAGTTTTAGAGCAACCACTGCGGATGTTGGCTCGTAATTCTGGTGTTGATGAAGGCGAAGTTGTCTATCAAATTAAACAAAAAGATCAGCCAACCTTTGGTTTTGACGTGATCACCAATACCTATGGTGACATGATTAAAGCGGGTGTGATCGAGCCTGCAAAGGTCGCTACTTCTGCACTCCAGTACTCAGCTTCAGTTGGCTCAATGATCTTGACCACTGACTGTTTGATTACTGATGCGCCAGAAGATAAAAAAGCGATGCCTTCAGCTCCAGACATGGGCGGCATGATGTAGTTTTCTAAAAAATTAGAAAACAGCACCGCACAGCATGGTATCGATTCAGAAATTTAATAGAATAAACCTCCCTTAAAAAGGAGGTTTATTTTGTGATTATTAACGGCTCAGTCTAGATGAAGCTGCAATATGGAGTATGCTTGGAGTAGGGAGACCTAAAAGAACACTAACATTAGAATTCACTCGAATATGCTGTTTGATTTCTTCTTGCAGTTCACCAAATAATTCGTACATAGCAATTTCATCTAAAGCGCCAGGAATAAGGTTGCTCAAAATTTTTTCTGTCCTAGTATTTTTGATACCGGTAATTCGTTGCTGACAAAGTTGCACAGCATAGTCAACTAGTTCGGTTAAGGTAGGATCGGAATGATCGGGATTATTACTACGAAGCTGCTGATAAGCAGTATAGAGCACTTCATGCAGTCTTTTAAAAAGTATTATTTTTGTAGTTTCATTCTCAGATGTAAGTGAGTTAACAACTTCAGATACAGCAATTGCTAAAAGTTTTGCTACATACTCGGCGCGATGATTGAGAAATGGCCACTCACCTTGATTATGATGAGGATTGTCATGAAAAAGTTGTGTAATGTAGGGCTTGTTTGAAGTAGTTTCAATTGGGCGTGTCATAGGCAGTTTGCAATTATACCATGCGTAAGTAATATGTAAAGCAAGTATGCATTCACGAGCTGTCTCAACCTCAAAATCAAAGTTTAGGTAGTTACAATATTCAAGTTAGTTACATTTAGTCCAAGTTTTGATACACTTATTGCATGCAACCAGAAATGCCTTCTATCTTAGAAAGACGTGATCCAACCCAGGGTAGTGCTACCGAAATAACGGCTGAAAGAACTTCTTTAGTTCCTCAAGAAACTTTAGATTATTACGCCACATTATCAATTACCGCTCTGAGACAAGAACTAGAAAGCGCTAAAAAACGAGCAGCTGACTATAGAAAATATAATGAAACTCGTAATATTCCTCTTGAAACTCAAAGAATTCAAATACTAACAGCTCTAATACAAGAAGTAGGTGGGCAAGAACGAGTGATTACGTCACCTCGAAGAACGAATTTTCTTGATACTCTTTTTATTGGTTTTGCTGAGTTTAACAAACTTTCAATGCTTCCAGCTACTGTTCGTTCAAATGGAGAGTCAGCCGCCGCCGCACACGATCAAGTAAACGGAACATCAAGAGTAGATGTTAGTGATCGGGCCACAGCTACAAACTCCACTTCACCAGCACTAGAAACTGAATCAGAACCTCAAGCACAAACTCAACCAGCTGTGGATCGTGCAACTCGCACCATGAGTTTGCAAGAGCAGTCTCAGCTGGAACGTGTTCAAGCTCAAGACGACTTAACTACACGTAGAGAAGAAGAAAAAAGGGAGTTGGCGCAGTTTGTACAAGAGAATGCTGTTCGCGTTTTAGGAACTCTCCCAGATCACGTTAGTTATGCAAGAGATGGTGCGGAGATTATTCGATTGATACTACGTGACGAAGTTTTAAAAAACGAAGATATTGTACGCAAACTTAAAGTAGTAGACAAAATTTTGGAGTTGTTGCCACCAACACCAGCAGCACAAGTTGGGGCAGCTACCGAGCGTATCATCGAGCGAGTTTCACAAAACTTTACCAGTGATCCCACTGCTTTCCA
>CAYUES010000010.1:0-25605 GCA_964443885.1 uncultured Pseudomonadales bacterium | reverse complement strand
AATTCCTGATTCAAGACCCTGATGGATACCTATTGCGATTTGCTGAAGATCTTGGTGAAAGACTAATAGTTAAAGACTGATTATTCATCCCTAAGATCTCGAGTATAGTAAAGTTCATTTTCTTCAAAAATTATCAAGTCGTTTTTTCGAGAGTTTAGGTGAACTTCTATTGCCGGGAACTTACCTGATTTATTAAAATGTAAACTGTGAGCATTGGCCAGATATAACTCGAACCAATCACCTTTCAAAGCATATCTTTCAATGACAGATTTTTCGTCTTCAATCGATTTAATAGTGTTATCAAGTTTTTCATACTCATGAATTCTTGAGTCGGCGATCACATTTGCTCGACCTTTTTTGTAATCTTGGATGCTCCACGAACCATAGGAGACCAGAACACTAGCTTTATTAACATCCGCCTCACCAATATGCATTTGGAAAATTGTCCCGTAAACTCTGAAGGCTTTTTCAATAGTAGAGCCCACAAGTAAATCAAGATCTTTTATTGCTTGTTTAGCACTAATCTGCTGCTGCTTACTAAGCTGCAGTAGAACATGATTCCGATCAAAACTGTGAACAATCAGTTTTTTTTGAAGGAGTGATAAATGTTTTCTGTGTCTATTTTCTAAGTACTCTTTCAGTTTCGGTTCTGCATACTCTTTTTCAGAAACTGGATAGGAATAGAGTTCAAAAACACCTTGATTGGTTTCTATGTAATGACGCCAGATATTTCGTCCAGCATTGTCAAAATATGTAACATCCTTAATCCGGCCAGTTCCCCAGTGATCAATAATTCGTTGTAGTACTATTAGGCTATAAATGCTTTTCATTAGTGATTAATCTTCTTAAACCTCGGCATACTTTATTATACATTAGAATAACTTTAAGAGAAAAAACTTATAAAAAGTTGCAAGGTGTATACTATACACAGTGTTAGTTATTTAAGGAGTCTATGACAAGACACTCAAATGAAAATGATGTGCCTAGATATCATGGTCCAAATGAACAGAAGATTGCAGATGCAGAGCGACAACTAGGTGGCATAGCTAGAACTTTATCCCAAGCATATCATGAGGGAACCGATGTAGATCCAGCATTTGTAAGTCAGGTTGAATACTATAAACAAGTAATTGCTCGAGCCAAAGATGAAATGGCCAGAGGCATCTAATCTTCCGCCGCTGCTCTTTATTTCATTACCGCTTTATTACTTTCCTTTTACTCTATTTCGATCTAATCAGCCTATGATAAGAGGAGTAGTCAGTTAAGATAAGGCATGTATGATTGAAGAAACAAACGTCCAAAAAATCGTGAGTGATCGACAAGTCGGTAATACCAATGTGGTTGAAGAAAAACTTGTCACTTCGTATGAACCAGATCCACAAGAGTTTAACATTGCAAAACTTTCTCAGATCATCATGTACTTCGTTCACTTTATTGCAATTGTCTTAGCACTGCGATTTGTGTTCTTGTTGTTGGGTGCAAACTTACGCGGCATCGTCCTCTTCATTTACAATATTAGCCAAGTATTCATACTACCATTTAGGGGAATCTTCCCATCACCAGCTACTGGCGATATGTACTTTGACTCAGCTGCCCTTTTAGCAATTGCGCTGTACTACTTGCTCGCGTTTTTGATCATCAAAGGCATCACTCTATTTTCAAAACGCACTGATGTGTAGAGATTAGTGTGAATTTATTTAGAGTTTGATAACTTTAAAAGCGATTGTTCCGTCAGGGAAATATACCGTGTGGGTAGGCGTAATACTTTCTGGAACTTCATCAGGAGCGGCGATCACTAGAATGTTTTTACTATTAGCATGCTCAGCCCACTTGGTAGGCAATATTTTATACTTAATTAGTGCGCCATGATGATACGAGAGCGGTAAAACTTTTTTGTATAAAAGCAAATAAATGTATACTTGGTCATATGCATCGGTAAAGTAAATTTCATTAACTTCGGCTTCATACATACTTGCATAGCCAACGACCTCAGCAAAACCGTATTGAAAGTCTTCTGCTGCCACTGTGGTATAAACTCGATAATAATTTGGTAACTGCCAAGCAAGTTGCAAAAAAATCACGAGTGCCATACCGCCTACTACTAGTGTTTTTTTCTTTTCATTAAAGTGACTGAGCAGCTGCACCAAACCTACTCCTGCTAGGATCTGAATCCAAACCATAATGTGATGAATTCGATTAGCATGAGGAACTGGTGTACTAATTACAGCTGGAAGCAATGCAATAACACAAACTAAAAGTATCCAAAGATATTTTTTACGAAGTTCTTTTTTTATAACAATATATAAAGTTCCAGTTACTACCAATACTGCTTCCAAAAAAGAAAGTATTCCGTATACACCATTACCGTGGCGCAAATCATCAGTTAAACCAAAAATTAAAAACCGCGGATCAAAGTGTGCAAGTAGATTGGTGATAATAATTTCTACAATACTACTAATTGGTTTTAAACCATCTTCATCAATTAATGCCGAAGTCATTACCAGGCGATTCGAAGTTTCAGCAGCACTTGTAGCTTCAGCAGAAATCATCTGTATGATTATAGGAATGGCTGCTAAACACGTAAGAATAACAACCGTGCTCATCTGCAGATAGTTTTTCTTAAGTAAGCGCCGCTTATACCAGAGCAAACCTAAAATAATAAATGGCACCATCATTTTTGTCGTATGATTACTATAGAGTGCAACGGCCCAGCTCAAACCAGCTAGAAAATAGAACAAAAACTGTTTTCGTTTTTGATACTCATCTGCCCAAACAAAAAAAACAGCACCGACTGTTGCTAACGCCACCCCAATCGAGGACTCAAAAGCAATTCGTGAAAAATGTATATTCAGCGGCGATACAGCCACTAACAACATCACAAAAAGTGCAGCAGTCGAATCATTAAGTAGTTTACGTGCCAACGCATAACTGGCTACTACAGTCACTACACCCGCAATAGCCATGGGTAAACGAATGATAAATGTAGTTGTTTCAAAAAAAAGTGAAAGAACTGCGACCGCATAGATTGCGACCGGTGGCTTGTATTCCCCAAATGACTTAAAACTTAGTGGCATGAACTCTAACCACTCATCACGATGTTGTCTGGCAATTGCAAACCCGTTGTAACCAATTGCCGCTTCATCAATTGTCAAACCGTTAGGGACCGCGTTTAGTTGATAGACACGTAACACTAGCGCAAGAACTATAATTACAGACCAATATATCCAAAACTTGTATTGTTTAAAGACTTCACCTAAGAATTTTTGCATGATTCATTTAATTGTATCAGGCAGCAGAAAATTTGTGAGGTGAAGTACAGTAGTACTAACTTACCTATGTCGATTTTGACATACTCTGATAGTATACTGGGCATGGTCAAACAAGAGAGTAAGCGTATCCTAAGTGTTCCAGCAGAAAACGATGTGGCTCGAGTTAATTTACTCAAGGGTTTGGCAATTACTGCTGTCATTATCATTCATATATTTTCTAGTATTCCCGGGCATATTTATACAGCTCCTGGTATTGGAGCTCGATACATTTTTTTTGATCAAGTTCTGCGTTTTAGCGTCCCACTTTTTATTGCTCTCTCTGGGTATGCATTAACTAAGCGGTACGGCCAAAAAATTGAGATCTCAAAATTTTATACCAGAAGAATTCTTCGGATTGTGCCGTTATATTTGCTTTGGAGTATTGGCCTCTGGCTACTCTTCAACTATGTCCCTGAATGGTTTAGTACCATTGAAACTATTCCATTTTGGAAAGTAGTGCTCCTTGGCCGTGGCGACTACCACTTGTACTTTGTGCCGGTTATTTTTCAGTTATACCTCCTCTTTCCGTTTGTACTGAAACTACTCCCGCGTTTCGGTCGGACAACACTGTTTGTTGCTCTCGTAATACAAGCCTTTAGCTTAATTTTTTTCAAGTTTTTAGACCAGCATACAATCACAAATATTCTATCCACTGATCAGGAACAGTACAGTCTTTTTACGTCATGGATTTTTTACTTCGTACTCGGTATGTCCTTGAGTACTGTTCAATGGGGAGCGCAGACTGCAATGAAGGTTCGAACAGTAACTTGGTTGGTTTGGGGTCTCAGTTTGGCCCAGCTAATTGCCCAAGCACAAATCAATGTCAGTACTGGCGTTGACCCTTTAGATGCACTTAAGTTTACGCGGTTAGTGATGATATCGTATGCCACCAGTAGCTGCATGCTGGCTGTTTTGGTACCATGGGAAACCTTTGGCTTGCCAAAATTCCTCACCTACCTTCTGCACAAGATTGGTAAACATTCATTCCTCCTGTACTTGTCACACACACTTGTGCTGCGTCTGTTCTTTGCACACACGTACACGACACTCACATTTTCTGATATGCTTGTAACAGCTGTGTTTTTAATTGCAGCACTCAACATCAGCTACTACTTAGAAAAAAGAAGTTAAAGAGATCTAGCTGATGAGATTATTTTGATACACCGTTCATATACGCGTATGAAAAAATTACAGCAATCAAGCAAAAAAATTCCAGCACTTGGGCTTCTCTATATCTTAAATTTGGTGATCTTCATACTTTTATTTAGCCTCAGTATATTTGATGCTTATATCTTTAAATTTATTTCACTCGCAATTGCTCGTATTCCCTTTCCAGAGATACTGAGAACAATTTTATTAACTTTGTGGATGATTGTGCCACAGACCTTGCTGTTACTTGCTGTAAATAAAACCTACCTAAGGTTATCACTACAAAAATTCATTCTAACTCAAGTAGTTTTTGGCGTTTCTATAGTCCTGATTTTATATATTGTGATTGGTTGAAAGTTTTAGACCGGCCACACTCCCCAGTATGACTGCTATATCAGAAGTAACTTGCAGGATTGGTAGCCAGTACCAACCCTTTCTTGCATGTGCAAAATTTTTTTGTATCGACCAAGCAACGTATATAAGTCCAGATATAACTATAAATACCAATGAATTTTGTAGTGAAAATAATTTTAATATACTCAAAAAGGTAGTAACCACGAATATATACCGCACAAAGATTAGAATCACTTTAGGTCGAAAAATATTTGCTTGAATATCGCCACGAGCAAACCTATAAATCATGGTGTAGAACTGACTCAAGGTAGAACGCGGCTGCCATAACACAACAGCATCTTGAGCAAAACTGATTGCAGTATTTTTTTTCTTTAGTTTGACTGCAAATGCATAATCCTCATTGTCGCTTAAAGGTTCATCAAATCCTGCTACTTGTTCCCATACTTCCCTTTCAAATAGCATTGAACGAGTGGCCGGTAGGAAATTTTTTGAGTCAAGATTACCTGGCATTACTAATGCATACGGGATAACCGCTTCTTCAAAAGAAGTCTTTGCTACTCCGCGGTAGTAGCCTGCCACAACTTGGGCATCTGACTCGAGATATTTGTCATATAATTTTTCTAACCAAGTCGGAATCGGAATACAACCAGCATCAGTGCAAGCAACTATTTCTTGTGAACTCTGGCTAACTGCTTCATTCCTGCCGACACTTCTATTGCCTTTTTTTGTAGTAATTCGCAGTCGAGTAGGAAAGTTTTTAATCTCATTGGTAATCAGCTGGACAGTAACATCACTCGATCCGCCATCAACAATAATAACTTCCTTCGGCAGCTTTGTTTGGTCAGCAATCGCTTCTAGCAACGAAGTAATTGTCTTTTCCTCATTGAGCACCGTAACTATCAATGAGATTGGCAGAGTATTTTTTGACATACCACACAGTATATGAACTCCGTTTTATTTTTGCGCCCAAACAACTACGTTGTTAGGTTTCCGAAGTTTGAAAATTGAGTTAATAAAATGCTTAAGAGCATAAAAACTGCCAAAAGCTGAAAGCGTTTGCTGTTTTGCGATTTTGAAGCCCGAAGTTTCTAATTCATACCTAAGTAATTCTGGAGAGTAGTCGCGTTTGTGAGCATTTGGATTATCTGGCATCATTTCTTCAAGTCCTTCATTAAGAGGCACACTTACAATTACCGTACCACCTGTTTTAAGAACTCTACAGATTTCCTCCAAAACTGAAAATGTTTCTTCGGGTGCAATATGCTCTAAAACTTCGAGTAAACAAATAGTGTCAAAATAATTTTCAGTGAACGGCAACTTCAACAATCCTGTTTTCTTGAATGTGTAACTAGGAAAGTTGGCTCGTAATTCTTTAATTTCTATATTTGTAAAGTCAGTACCGACCCACTCAAGAGCATCACCGACCCGTTCATAAACAAAGTTTTCTAAGTAACCTTTACCAGCACCGAGGTTGAGAACTCTACTGCCCGTTTGCACACTTTCTGCTACCATTTTATTACGGGCAT
The DNA here is from genome assembly GCA_964443885.1 of uncultured Pseudomonadales bacterium. Lineage (GTDB taxonomy): Bacteria > Patescibacteriota > Microgenomatia > UBA1400 > PJMF01 > OMIS01. The sequence continues at coordinate 19,268 of CAYUES010000010.1, read as the reverse complement.
ACGCCATTGGAAAAAGATAGGTATTGTCACCAGAAAACTTCTCATCCCAAAACTCAGGCGTATTGCTGCCAGGAATTTGTGGGTATTTTTTGGAATAGGTTGTTTTAAGTTCTTGCAATTTATTACTGCTCAGTAGTTCTTTACGCCACCGTTCAATATCAAAACCGGTAAGATTTTTTTTCATAAGTTCAGAAATTATCGAAAAAATTCGTACTGTGCTTTGTAATTGTAACAGATTACGGTATGATCACAGGATAGAATATCCTACTGGTACCTCATGAAAATTGTTCATCTCACGCCACTCTACTATCCTCATGTAGGAGGGATTGAAAAGCACTTATTGTTACTAAATCGAGAGCTAACTAGACAAGGTCACGCGGTGACAGTTATTACGCAGCTTCATGAGCCAGGTCTTTCTGTTCTTGAGACGCATCAGGACACCAAAATTATTAGAATCACTGGCTTTAACTTTCGTACTACAAGGTTTGAAAAAATTGTATATAAACTTCAGATTTGGAAAGAAATCTGGAAACTTCGCAAGGTTATTGCTGCAGCCGATGTCGTTCAAATTCATGATGTTTTTTGGTGGTTACTTGTGATTTTGCCTTTTCTAGATCGTAAAAGGATATACATTACTTTTCATGGATATGAAGGTAACGATCCGCCAAACGCCAGACAAATTTTCTGGCATCAAGTTGCAGCTTGGTACACACGCGCCAATCTCTGTGTTGGAGACTTCCATGCGAAATGGTACAAACTGCAGCCATCCATCGTCACCTATGGTGCCGTTGAAAAAACTGAAGAAACAACAGAAATAACTCACCCGAAACGTGCTCAGTCCGAATCTAACAGACCTACAATTATTTATATTGGGAGGCTCAGTGAAGATTCAGGAATCGAGGCTTATTTAGAATCATTACTCCAGCTCAAACAGAAAAAAATCGAGGTGCAGTTAGATATTTACGGCACAGGTCCAAAGATTACCGAGTACAAAAAGTTTTGCGCAAAACATGACTTGCCGGTACATTTCTTTGGCGCAGTCGAGAATGCATCTCAGCACCTCTCAAAGTATGACATAGCATTTGTTTCTCGGTATTTAGCAATTTTAGAGGCTCTAGCTGCCAACATTCCCATTATTGCGCAGTACAATAATGAAATTAAGTTTGATTATCTAGCACTAGCGCCCTTTGCCAAAGATATTGCTATTGTACAAAAACCCAGTGAAATCGCAGCACAAGTTGAGTTACTCATTCAAGTCCCTGACAACAAACCAAGTCGTAGTACTCAAAAATGGGTGCAAGCTCAAACGTGGAAAAACATGGCCACTATCTACCAACAGCTCTGGCAGTTATAAACTGCAAACTACATCTACTTGAGCATTTATACTGATAAATTGGTATAATTTCCGTTCATGCAAAATGAACATTTCTGGCAAACACTACAAAACCCAATTCTAGGGCTCTCTCCGATGGATGGGTTAACCGACCAACCGTTTCGCCATATCCAGAAGAAATATGGTAAGCCAGCAGTCATGTACACCGAGTTTACCAGTGTAGAAGGCGTCTGCCATCGCGCAACACAACTGCTCAAAGACTTCTTGTTTGATGAAACTCAGCGTCCGATTATCGGCCAAATCTATGGGACAACGCCAAGTTACTTCCGCCAAACTGCTCTTTTGCTTTGTGAGCTTGGCTTTGATGGTGTGGATATAAACATGGGCTGCCCTGCAAAAAATGTGGCTCATTCTGGAGCAGGAGCGGCTTTAATTAAAACACCCAAACTGGCTCAAGAGATTATTAGAGAAACTAAAGCTGGTATCGAAGACTGGCAAAATGGCAAAACTCCAGCAGATTGTCCAGATATTTCTACCGAAATTGCTGTCATTGTTGCTCAGCGACATGCCAAACTTCCACTCGTCTATCAAGCAAAACGAGTCATTCCAGTGAGTGTCAAAACACGAGTCGGATATGATCAACCAATCGTTCATGAGTGGATTCCTACGCTGCTAGAAATGGATATTGCTGCAATTGCTCTGCACGGTCGCACCCTCAAGCAACAGTATTCTGGATTAGCCAGTTGGGAAGAAATTGGTAAAGCCGCGGAAATTGTCAAAACAACTCCAACACGAATTTTAGGAAATGGTGATATTGCTGACCGAGCTGATGCACTGACAAAGATTGCAACCTACGGTACTGACGGGGCGTTGATCGGGCGCGCAACGTTGGGTAATCCATTTGTTTTCCTCGAAAATCCACCACTCACTCCAAGTATTTTTGCAATTGCTGCCGAACACGTTGCACTTTTTGAAGAAACGTATGGTCTGGATGAGAAGTATAATTTCTTGCCAATGCGCAAGCACTTAGCTTGGTACGTCAAAGCAATTCCTAATGCTTCTGAGATTAGAACCAAACTTGTTTTGAGTAAAACCGCCCAAGAGGTTTCAGAAATTTTGGCCCAGTATCATCTGGGAGGGTGATATAATTGCTACATAGCAGCTCAAGTATATGTATACATTTGGTCGCATAGCTCAGTTGGTTAGAGCGCACGATTCACATTCGTGAGGTCCCTGGTTCGAGCCCAGGTGCGACCACCTCCAAAAAATGGTAAGCTTACAGACATGCGTTTGCGTCACTACTTAGTACTCCTCTTTCTGATTCCTTTTCTAACCTATCTTAGTTCTTTTGGCAATGCATTTGTCTGGGATGATGAACAGTTTATTTACAGCAATCAGTACGTCCTCACCTTCAACATCCCCAAGATCTTTCGGGAAAGCACCACTTCTGGAGCTGGCACCAACAGCGACTACTACCGCCCACTGACGACACTAAGTTTTGCTTTTGAAGCAAATCTCTGGGGGCTACACCCGCTCCCCTTTCACCTGACAAATACCCTGTTGCACATTGCTACCGGTATTTTTATTTTCTTACTCTTGCTGCAACTTGGACTGCGCCGACAGCATTCATTTTGGTTGGCGCTGTTTTTTCTTATTCACCCTATCCAAACCGAAGCCGTCAGCTATATCAACTCGCGCGGAGATTCACTACATGCGTTTTTTGGGATGCTCAGCCTTTTGAGTTTTATAGCGGTCTTAAAAAATAAAACGATCGAGTTCCATCTGTACAACCTCAAATTTTCTTTCTCAACGTTATTTTTTACGCTAGCAGCTATTCTTTTGTATCTTTGTGCTGTGTTGAGCAAAGAAATTGGCCTCGCAGTTGCAGGTATTCATAGTATTATTTTCACGCTTTTTTACTTTAGATCTACTGCCAAAACACTTGGTGCATTTGTCAAAGAACACGCCAAAGCTCTCCAAGTTTTAGCAGGAATAGGAGTAGTGATTGTTTGTTATCTTTTCCTTCGTGCTACAGCGCTCAACTTTAACAACACTTTTAATTTATATGATGACGACTCGCTCTACTCTGAGAGTTTACTCGTACGACTACTCACATTTACTAAAGTTGTCTGGATTTACTGTGGTCTGCTCCTCGTTCCATATCCGCTGCACATGGAACGAACTACCGAGCTCGTGACCAGTATTTTTTCAATCTGGCCACTTTTGACTGTACTGCTAATTACAGGACTCGTCACGCTCGGTATCAAGGAGTTTCGCATCAAAAAGACTGGCTATATCTTATTTGGTACTGCTTGGTTTTTTGGGTTACTCGTGCCTGTTTCAGGAATTATTCCTATAAATGGAGTTTTATACGAGCATTGGTTGTATCTGCCAATGGTCGGTTTCTTTTTAGTTCTTTCTCGATTGTATCAATTCCTCAGTACCGACAAGCTCAAAATTATTTTAACTAGGTATTTGCAAACTTTCCTCATGGTAGTTGCGTGCATCTATATCGTATTAACGATTCGTCAAAATTATTTTTGGTCTACTCCAGTACGTTTTTATGAATATTTACTGCAGTATACTGCTTCAGCACGGATTTATAACAATCTCGCCATGGCTTATGCTGAAGATGGTAACAACCAAAAAGCAATTCAAAATTACTTACAAGCTTTAGAAATTTCTAATCAATATCCACAGACATATCACAACTTAGCTAATACCTATAAAACGATTGGTGATAACAACTTGGCGATTGAAAATTATCTGAAGGTGCTTGCGCTGCAGCCCGACTTTTACTTTTCATATACCTCATTGATAGAGCTACTAGTTGTAGAAAAAAGATTTGATGAAACGCAACAAGTCATTACAATCATAGAGGAAGAGTGGCCAGATAATCCGGCTGTTACTGAGTATAAAAATATTTTATCTAGAGCAGTTGAGCTAGATGAGAAAAGCAAGTGAACCTTCGAGGATTAGGAAACTAGCTTGTAAAGTACAAATACTTGGGGACTTCTGTCCCTTTCTACAGTTTTTGTAATATTCAAAGAATACAATTGCTCAATGTTCAAAGTTGTGGGTGCCGTACTTTTTGATCTAGTTTTTCCCAAGTTTTGTTGTGGCTGCAGCAGAATGGATACATACTTGTGTGGTGAGTGTTTTAACAAGATTGATCTCCTCAGTCGGCCGTTAACTCTGCAGCTAGAAGACCAAGTTATTTCAGAATTCAGAGCAGTTGCCTACTATGATGAAGTTATTCGCAACGTAATTCACACCTACAAATATGAGTTTGTCCAAGGCATTGGTCAGGCACTAGCTCGATTTATCTACTACACCACGATCTTGCCAAAAGTCGACTATATAACTGCAGTACCCCTTCATCCCAAACGCCAACGCGAGCGTGGCTTTAATCAAGCAGAAGTGATAGCGAGTGAGCTCTCAAAACTTTCGCTCCTTCCCTTTCTGCCGCTCTTGCAAAGAACCGCCTTCAAAACAGCACAAGCCAAAACAAAAAGCCGCACCGATCGTACTGAAAATATTAAAGGCCAGTTCCACATTATTGATAGTTCTAAAAATGTAGACCTGCAGTCCGCAGCTTTGAGTTTTGATCCACCTAGTCTTACAAATAAATCTATACTGATCATCGATGATGTCTGTACCACTGGGGCTACCCTCAATGAGTGCGCGCGTGTTTTACTGGCTGCCGGTGCAAAATCTGTAGAAGGGCTAGTTGTTGCCCATGGCAGTTAGCTACCTGGATAATTTGGCACAAAAAAGGTATAATAACATTCTTCGGGGATGTATTGCTTTGACGTGATACGCTCTTTAACATCTGCAGACCATCTTTGACTAAGAGATGTAAAAAAGAGTCACCAAACAGTTGTCAATAACTTTGCCAACAAAGCTCGCAATATGGTAGCTTCATTCTCTAACTCTGTTAGTGAATTTGCTTCTTCATTTGCAGCTCCTCAAGCTTTAGCTTTAGCTTAAGTTTAGGCATTCAGTACTTCATTCTCATTGATGGTAGGTACTGGGTGAAAACTCAGTCAATGTGACAGTTGTTTTTGTCCCACTTGAAACAACATAAGTAATACAGCGGGAAGTGTACGATCACAGTTTGTTTATTTTACTGCTCGTACAGTTATCTAAAAATACACTATGTCTGTAGATGATGTTAGTTAGCTGTTGCGGACAGGGGGTCATTCCCCCTCATCTCCACCGAAGTGATTTCTCTACTGAAATCTAAACTTGAGTAAACCTCGTACTATGCAAATCGGCGTGCTTGATTCTGGGGTAGGTGGTTTTTCTATTCTGGCAGTTTTAGAACAAAACTTTCCCCAACATTCATTTGTATACTTGAGTGATTCCAAGAACTTTCCGTACTCAGAAAAAACTGCTACTGAGCTCCAAGAAATTGGCTTTCAAAGTACTCAAAAATTACTCGACCTTGACTGTCAAATCATCGTAATTGCATGTAATACCCTCACGGTTACTGCCCTCACACATCTGCGAGCAAGTTTTCCTGAAATAATTTTTGTTGGTACTGTCCCAGCAGTTAAGCCAGCTGCACAAACACTTTCCCCAAATTCACAGATCGTTGTGCTCGCCACCAAAAATACCGCCGAAAGTGAGTACTTAGCTGCCCTTGTCGCACCTTGGCCAGCACAAAATTGGACTCTGATCGGCCCTACCAAACTTGTCGAAGTGATCGAAAACTGGGATGAACAAGCAATCATTGCGGAGTTAGAACGCACACTACTACCACTCCACCACAAACAGCCAATTGAGGCAGTCGTTTTGGGCTGTACTCATTTTCCATTTGTTGAAACATATATTGAAAAGGTTTTAGACGCACCAGTTATTTTTTTTGAACCAAGTATTGGCATTGCCAAACAGCTAGCCCGTGCAGTTGAAGTAGTTACTGCCCGAAATACTGCAGAACATACCCAAGTAACAAAATCGATAGATGAGGGTTCAACTCTTTTTTACTCAACCGCTGCACCGGCGACACCCACGACCGCGGCAATCGCAACAGTTGCTGCCATCGGCACCACACAAGTGTTGGCAGACAACTACGCGCGTTTAAAAAAATTACTTTCTAGTGACAGTACTGCGGTGTAGTTTGTTCCAAACCCAGCGAACCCCAAAGATGATCGGCAGCCAGATTACGGCATAGACAGCAACCCAGACCAAGAACATACCCAACACCGTCGTTGTAGCTTTGAGTGAGCGGACAGCAGCTCTGAACTGATCACTCACTGAAGCACCTTGTTGTGGATTGAAAAATCGTTCTGAATCCGAAATCGTAAGAGTAATCGTGGCGTACTTTACTTGCTCAGTAAAGTTCTCTTTCGACTTTGTCAAAGACTCAATCTGCTTGTTAATTTGATCAATCTCTGTTTGAATCTTCTGTCGTTGAGCTTCGGTCGGCGCGGCTGCTAACTCGGTTGCTTTAACTGCCTTTTTCTCTTCCAGCTCGACCAATTGATCGGCCATCGACTTTTGTTGAGCGGTTACATCTTGAGTTGTAATTGATTCAGTCATTACTTTCTTGGCGCGTGATGAAAAAAGCGAGGTTGCTTCTTCAAATTTTTCAGCAGGAATCCGAGCATCAAGATAGGCATACTGCATGTCATCTGTAGTGTATTGGCTGACATTTAGAATCTTACCGCCATTATTTTGCAAGTAGTCGCGAACTTGCTTCATGTACTCAGAAAAATTAGACACCACCAAACCTTGGTAGGCAGTATGATCATAGACACGATCTTCAACATCGAGTGCTTCACCATAGTACGGACGAGGCATAATCATTCCTGCAGTCACCCCACCCCCCATCATAGGAGCTGAGTACACTCGCTCGGTCTGTGCCACTCCATACGCTACATCTTGGGCCACGCCCATCTCAGGAACGGCGAGGCCTCGTTGACCGACACCACCCATCGCTGAGTTAAACCCCATTGAATCACTAGTCTTCCCGCCCATCATCGAATTGGAGTCCATACGTAACCCCATCATTTGTGGATTGCGATACATCGTTAATAAAGTCGCGACTATCGCAAACGTCAAAATAGCAAAGGTAAGTTTTTTGTTGTTCATAGGAATCTCCCAAATACGTGGGTAATACAAGTACTATAGCACAGGTACATTAGACTTGTTTTGTTTGCAGGATGATAGCTTATCCTTGTGATCCATCAATACTACGCAAGTACTCCATGACCTTGGCGGTATAGACCTCGCGCGGTTTACTGCCCTCTTGTGGGCCGACGAAGCCACCCGCATGGAGCTGATCGAGAATCCGAGCAGCGCGGTTATAACCAACAGAGTAACGACGTTGAATCATTGAAGAAGAACCTTTACCTTTGCCTTCTGTCACTAAGAAGTGGGCAACTTGATCAAATAACTCATCGCGGTCATCAACATTTGATAATTTTTCACCAGCAGCTGCTACCTTGTATTTATTGGTAATTTCATCAACATATTGCGGAGCTTGGCCTTGACCTTTAATGAATTGAATCAAGTTATTAATTTCTTTGTCAGAAACATACGTACCCTGGACACGAGCAGGTTTTGATTGATCTGGCGGCACATATAACATATCTCCCTTACCAAGCAGCTTTTCGGCTCCAGGTGAGTCCAAGATAACGCGTGAGTCCATCATCGATGACACGTTGAAGGCAATCCGAGCTGGAATATTGGCTTTAATCAAACCGGTAATAACGTCAACCGATGGGCGCTGGGTGGCGAGCACCAAGTGAATACCCACGGCCCGAGCCATCTGAGCAATCCGGGTAATACTCTCTTCAACTTCGGCGGGCGCAAACAGCATGATATCAGCCAACTCGTCGATCACGATCACGATGTTTGGCATCGCGGCATGACCAGCAAGTTCGTTGTACGAAGCAATATTTTTAACCCCAACTTCAGCCAGTTTTTTATAGCGACTGTCCATCTCGTCAGCTGCCCACTTGAGTGCAGAAACGACCTTTTTCGGCTCGACAATCACTGGCACCAGCAAGTGAGGAATGTCGTTATAACCAGTCAATTCAACGCGTTTAGGGTCAACCAGGATAAACTTAACTTCCGCTGGACTAGCGCGGAACAACATCGAACACATAAAGGTATTGATCGCCACCGATTTACCAGAACCAGTCGCACCCGCAATCAGTACATGAGGCATCTTGGCAATGTCCATAATCACCGGCTGTCCAGAGACATTAATACCCAGTGCCGTGGCAATCTTGGATGGATGTTTCTTCATCAAAGGTGAACTCAAAATTTTGCGTAACGTTACGTACTGCGCTGAGTAGTTAGGTACTTCCACACCGACTAGCGAACGACCAGCAATTGGCGCTTCAATCCGGATTTGCCCAGTTGGGGCAGCCAAAGCGAGTGCCAAGTCAGTGGCAAGTGAAGTAATTTTGGAAAGTTTGGTGCCTTGAGTAATTTCCAAAGCGTACTGGGTAACAGATGGGCCATAGTTAACTTCAGCCACTCGGGCTTTAATACCGAAAGAAGCTAAAGTATGCTCAATTGTCGAAGCATTCTTCTTGACATCGCCTCGATCTGCTTCGCCACCCTCTGAAGTTTCAAGTAGTGATAGCGGTGGATACTCCCAAATTAATTGAGCTGGACTAGGTGTGGCAGAAGCTGATGGAAACTCACCATTGGTGCCTGCACCAGCGCCTGCACCAGCGGCCACTGGAGGAACAGGGAGCGGATGAATGGCCGTTGGCACCGAGCCATCTTCAGCATCATCTTCTATTTTTTGACCTTCGTTAATATTAAAGCCTTCTTTTTTGGCAAACGGCAGTTGTAGCTTTGGTAGTGAGAAGAATGATTTTTTAGCACCCTCTTCAGCTTCTGGTTCTTCAGCAGAGACACGTCCTTCTTTGGCAGCATTCATCTTGGCCATCACATCTAAAATCTCACCAATTGAAAGTTGGGAAATAATTAACGCACCCGAAAACAAAATACAGCCAAACAGTACCGAGGCGCCAACTGGTGTGAGCAAGCTACTCATGTTGGCAAAGGTTGTTTCACCAATTTCTCCGGTGTGGAGCAACCCCATTGCGCCAAACATCACCAGAATGGAACCAAGTAACACATGTGGTTGAGACCACGTCCACTTGGTACGAAACATTACGAGCCCTGCGGCAATAAAGATAAATGGCAAAAGCAAAACCGATAAACCTAGATAAAAAATCAAGTAGTTATTAAGCATCGCCAGCCAAGCACCTTGCCCGGTAAACGACACGATCACCAAAATACCAACCAAAATAAATAGGATCGCCACAATCGAGTGGATGGTTTCCATGCGAACATTCAAACCGAGTGGATTCTTCTTTCTTCTTGGCATTATAGTTGAGTACTTGTCTGTAATTGCTTACTTATATTATTATAGGATATATCATATTTCCCACCTGCATTGCAAGTAGGAAAAGCTCTATATATCTAGTATAACTGGCACAATCATCGGTTCTCGCTGGATGATTTTATAGAGTTTTCGCGATAATCGGCGCTCAATTATTCGGCGTAGTTCCTCGTCTTTAAAGTTGGCTTTAGTGTTCTCACTTATTATTTCAGCAACAGTTTGTTTGATGAACTCAACGACTTCCTCAGCATCTTTCATAAAGATGAAGCCGCGCGAAACAACCGAGACCTCACGGAGCAAGAAGTCACGCTTATGACGTGGAATTACAACTACTACGATACCAGCTTGACCTAGGGTACGTCTATCCGAAAGAACGACTGGCCCAACATCACCAATGCCCAAACCATCCACAATTTGTGGTTGTAAGTTTATAGTGTCGAGTGAACTTACTATTTGGTTTTCAAAAGCCAAAATTTCCCCAGATTCTGGTAGCAGTACTTTATCTTGAGTGTATCCAAGTGGCTGGGCTACTAACTCAAAGAATTTGTAGCGATGACGATCGGCACCACCAACTGGCATCACGTACTTTGGTTTAACCCAGTCCAACAACGTACGCTGTTCAGACATACTGGCATGACCAGAACTGTGCAGCCCTGGCATAATTGCAGGATACAAAACGTGGACTTTGTTACGGGCTAGTTCATCAATTGCTTCGTAGTAGTGCACTTCATTACCTGGAATTGCATCGGCTGAAAAGACAACGGTGTCAGTAGATTTAATATCGAGCATTGGATGCTCGCCAAAAATGGCTCGCATTAACGATGAACCTTCTTGACCTTGACTACCGGCCACAACGACACAGAGTTCACTATCTTTATAGTTACCCAGCTCGCGTTTATCTACCTGCATGCCCTGTGGCATCGATAGTTTCTTCATTTCGAGTGCTAACTTAATGTTTTGTTCGACTGAGCGGCCAATAAACGCGATTCTTCGTCCATGCGTTGCTGCCGCATCGATTACTTGTTGAATCCGATGAATGTGTGAACTCATCAAGGTAATAATGTACTTACCTTTTGTTTCTGCCATCGTGGCAGCCAAGTGTGGGCCAACTGATCGTTCAGTTGGTGTTTCTTCATCTCGCTCCACGCGCAAACAGTCAATTAACATCGCCAACACACCTTGCTCACCCACTTCCCGAATTGTCTTTTCATCACTCACTTGACCATCAACAGGCGAAGGATCAAGTTTAAAGTCACTACCATGATAAATCACACCTTCTGGAGTCGTAATCGCGACGTGACGAGTATCTGGCACCGAGTGAGTCACGGGGATAAAACGTACTGAAAAATAACTCCCAATCTTGACTGGCGTAGTATCATGAACTGTGGTGACTTTGCGAGGAATGCCGCCATCGTGCAGACGTGCTTCAGCAAACCGAGCAGTCAATGGAGACGCATAGATTGGAAACTCTGGTAGTCGTGGGTAAATATATGGCGAAGCAGCAATGTGATCATCGTGACCATGAGTAAAAACTTGTCCGACGATTTGCTTGCCTTTTTCCAAAGCATCCATCACATACCGAGTATCAGGAATCAAGACATCTACTCCAGGCATGTACGAATCAGGAAAACCAATGCCACAGTCCACTAGTAGTAGTTCGTCTTCATATTCATAGACAAACATATTTTGGGTAACGCTGCCCATGCCACCGAGCGCTAAAATTTTGAGTTTACTCATATAGTTTCCTTACTACAAATTATTTCTTAATCCCCCAGTTTTTAAACCTAAAGCGACTGCTCCAGCGTTCAAACAGGTTCTGAGCTCGCTCAGATTTATACGCGAACAAAGAACAAATCACAAGAGTCGTAAAAAAGGTAAAGCTCCACCAAAATAGCCCGGCTGACGCATTAAATGCAGGCTGAATCGTAAAGTAGACTCCAGTGTGGATTATAAAGCACACACCAAAGAGTAGCTTCATTAATCTCATGAAGTTCATACCACCTTGTTTAGGATCAAACTGCCAGGCACTAATAAAAGCAAATAGCCCTGTCACCATCGCCGTTCCGCCCAACATATAAAACTCGGTTTTTGAAATAGCAATTTGTAGCGGAAAAAATACGTTCACTATCGCGAGTAGCGTCAGCACTACTAACACTCCGCCATAAATTACCAAATGACTGAGCAGTAAGTGAAAAAACTCTGAGTGGGCAAATAAATCATACAGTGGATCACGAACCATCTTGCGATTAAAACTAGCCGTCAGCGAGTGAATGATGACAAAGCCAAATAAATATAAACAAAAAACACTAAATGCGGTATCAAACACAAATAACTGAGAAGGTGAAAAGTTGCCACCGAACTCACCTTTCAGGAGTACAAATAGGAAGGTTTTGAGCCAGACAAAGACTAAGGGCGCAATCACAAAGCCATAAAAAAAGTGGACTAAGTCAAACTTTAAAAACTCACGCTTACCGCTGTGCTGGTATAAAACCACACTGCTGATCACCGCTAGAATTGGAATTATATATAAAAGAAGTAACATACCTTAGTACTGCGGCAGGAAAATCTTTCTATTTTCAGTAGTAATCACTACTTCTGGATAGCCCCGTTCCACAATGATTCGAGCTGCTTTACGGACTGCTCCTTCAAGCGTGCGCTGCAACGTACGAATACCCATATCATACCCCAAAGGCCGAACAATCAGCGGCCAGACTGCATCTTCCATAATAAACTGCTCTTTTCTAAGACCAGTTTTCTCGATTAACTGCGGCAAGATGTACTTTTGGGCGATCACGATTTTCTCAGTATCTGTGTACGAAGGCATCGAGATCTTTTCCATACGGTCGAGTACCGCGGTGGCCACATCCACGGTATTATTGGCTGTCGCTAAGAAAATTGCATGAGAAAGATCGATTGGATAGTCAATGTAGGCATCACGAAAGGCATGATTTTGGGCAGGGTCGAGTAATTCAACTAAGACACCCATGATGTCACGATTAGCCTCTTTAGCGACCCGGTCAATTTCGTCGAGTAAGATGATTGGATTACGGACACCAGCTTCACAAACACCCTTGAGCACCCGACCTGGTTCTGCTTCAAGATACAACCGACTGTTTCCCCGCAGTTCCTGAGAACTTCCCATACCTCCAAACGGAATACGTACCAGCTGCCGTTTCATCGCTTCCGCCAAAGAGTACGCAAAAGTAGTTTTACCGGTACCGACTAGTCCTACTAGCAAGAGCACCGGCGCACGAAAACCCTCGTCGGCATATTGATCTTTGCGCAGTTTCAAGACAGAAACATACTCGAGGAAGCGGTTCTTCACATCCTGCATGCCATAGTGATGCTTTTCAAAGACTGCTTTTGTTTGCTCGATATCGAGATTATCCTCACTCTCTGCTTCCCAAGGCACTTTGAGAACCCAGTCAACGTAGCGTGAAACTTTTTCATACTTTTCGTCATAACTACCCAAAGCTACCGAGCGCTCCAGCGCAATGATATCTTTATTAACTTTAGCTCGCATCTCTTCAGGCATTTTGGCCGCAGCAGTTTTCTGCTTTAAGGCTTCAATTTCCTGCTCGAGAATTACTTTATAGTCAGACATATGGTTATTATGACAAATTTAGGTTACTTCTACCAACTCAGCTTGCTTCAAGAGCCCTTGCTTGGCACCAAAATACTTAATGACTGATTGAGCATTTTTGAGTCCAGCTGCAAGAGCCTGCTGTGGCTGCAACCCGTGGAGCCGACTACTGACATAGCCAACTGCAAACGCATCACCCGCACCAGTTTCGTCGACCACTTGACTCTGAGGCGGTGTAAAGTTTATTTCTTGAGCATTCTCACCTGAGAGGTAGATTCTGCCAGGGGCACTGCCATTGGTAATAATGATCTCCGCAACTTGAGCTTTGAGAGCACTGTGCAACTCAGCAATACTTTGCCACTCGCTATCATTGAGCAGCAAAATTTGAAAGCTCAGTTCTGAGAGCTGCAGCTGCCCGGTGCGGAGCAACTCTAGCTCACCACGGCCAGGATTCCAAGAGAGTTTACCTTTGTTTTTTTGCATTGATGAACCGATTTTTCGGAGAGTCTCAAGTCTGCCTGAAATACTCGAGAGATGCACCCACTCGGCTGTATCAAGCACTTGGGCTGGAATGTCTTGCGGATCTAGTAACGAAGACGCACCGCGATGCACCATTACGGTCCGGCCGCCATCATTGCCTACCAAGATCACCGACCCACCAGTTTGTTCTTTTTTTTCCTGAATTAAATACGCTGTCGAGACAAACTCGGCATGAAGCTCGTCCACTATGACGCCTGCGAAGGTATCTTTGCCTGTCTCAGAGATAGTAGCGACAGTAAAACCAGCCCGCGCAAACCCAACCCCAGTGTTACTACCACCACCGCCAGTGCGGACTTCAAATGAATCAACTTCAAGTTTTTCGCCATACAACTGGCAAAGTTTGGCACCGGTACTGTCCTTTTGGACTTCAAAGTGTGCTGATTTAATAAAGATATCAATTAATGAGGAGCCAATAGTCACAATATCTTGCATACTCTTATACTACCGTATTTCAGGGGAAGAAAAAACTGGAGGGAATTAGGTACCGCCCTACAAGAAAGACAAAAACTAAGTTGCTGATCTAGACCCTAAACCGAGCAAACTACTTACTCACTGCGATGCGGTAACTCACAGCGTTCATTAAGTTCAAGCTCAAATTGATTCAAAGCTTCGATCATTTCTTCTTCATCTTTCACAATTTTATAAATACCATTTTCTTTTCCACCAATGAAAAATGACTCATTAATCACGTTCATAACTTTATGCCAGAAATCACCATACAAAATTAACGGCTTATGATTGCCATAGTAGAGATGCGCGAGTAACCAAGCTGTTGCCCACTCACTGAGAGTGCCAGTTCCACCTTGAACGCAGATAAAAATATCGGCATTATCGATTAAACCAAACATCCGCTCGATGTAGTTAGCGGCTTTAATTTCTTTATCAGCTTTATTATCGTTGAATCGGCCTTCAAACTCAGGCATGTCGGTCGGATCAAAAGTCACCACTAACGTCGTCCCTCCCGCTGACTGCGCACCTTTGGTAGCTGCGTCCATTACGCCTGGGCCACCGCCGTTAATCACGATTTTATCGTGATAGGCCAGGTAGCGAGCAATCTTGAAGACTTCTTTGTAGAGTGGATGCTCGACATCAACGTCAGCACTGCCAAAAATAGCCACTTTTTTAATTGAACAATGTTGTTTGATTCGGGGAACGGTAATTTGCTGCTTCATGAGGATACAGTTTACACACCTTGGAGGGTTTTAATCAATGCTTGTTTGTCTTGAGCTTGCCAGATCGCACTGCCAACTGCAGCCCCATCGACACCCTCGCCAGCAATTTTATAAATAGTTTTTTCATTGATACCGCCATCAATTATGATCTCAATTTCTGTATTAAACTTCTTGGCAGCAGTATGGAGTTCCTCAATTTTTTCGAGCACAATTGGTCTGAATTCTTGACCTTGGGCACCAGCTTCAATTGCCATCAGTTGCACAACTTTCAAGAACTGCCAACTACTTTCATCAATGGATTCAATCGGCGTAAAGATATCTAGCGATAACCCTGGGAGCCACTCATGTTTTTGAACTTCCTCGAGGAAGAACTGTTGTTTTGTCATCCGCTCAACTTGGCCAATCACCGCTCGCACTGGCACAACTTTAGCGTACTCAATTAATTCATATACAAAATCCAGCGGTTCTTCGGTCATCAGGTGTAGATCAACGGTCAACTCACCAAACTCAAGCTCAGCGAAATCAGCGGGTGTAATAGTCAAGTTATCAGTGAAACGACCATCGATCACATCGATTTGGACGGTTTCTACGTCAGGCAGCTCTTGTGAAATTTCAATTTGATCCTGTGCTTGCGCTGTCGAGTCGGTGAGAATGGCGGGGTAAATTTTCATAGATCTTTCAAGCTATTTTCAAAGTTAGTAATTTGTGAAATCCGACGTTGGTGGCGTTCAACTTCGGTAAATGGTGTTTCCATAAAAGTTTTGAGCACGGCAAAGATTTCTTCTTCCGATAAATAATCAGCAGCGAGGGAAACAATATTTACATTATTGTGAGCACGGGCATGCTCGGCTTCTTTGATTGAATGGACTGTCGCTGCTCGAATTCCTGGAACTTTATTGGCGGCAATCGTCATGCCGGCACCAGAGCGACAAAGTAAAATACCTCTCACATCAGTGACTGGTTGTGTTCCGACAGGCTCGCCTGGTTGGCGGGCAGCGGGCAGCTCGGTTGCAACAATGTTCTTGCTTTCCTCGGCCACTTTTTGAGCAACTGCAATCGCAATTGGCGGATAGTCATCATTTGGATCAAGAACGGCAGCACCACAGTCTTCGACTTCATACCCTTGGCCACTTAGGTACTGCTTGATTCTCTCTTTAAACTCAAACCCCCCGTGGTCAGCACCAATGTAAAATTTTGTCATACTTAAAATCCTAGCTCTGCTCGAGCTTCTTCACTCATCATATCAGGAATCCAGGGAGGGTCAAAGGTAAGCTCAAGGGTGGTTTGTTTATAGGAATCAAAGTTTGGGATGTCGATCAACGCTTCTTTGACCATTTTTTCAAAAACATGCGCCAAGGGGCAACCAGGAGTCGTCAGTGTCATTAAGACATGTACGTGTGGTTGTTCACCTGTCGGGGTTTGAGGACCAACTGGAATTTGAACGCTGCGGACAGTTACTTCATAGACCAGGCCCAGACTGACGATATCGATGTTAAGCTCAGGATCGATTACGTTCTTGAGCTTTTCCCAGACAAGTTGGTCGGTGACGACTGGTTGATCAAGACGGTGCGAAGCCTGGCCGAGAGCTACCGAAGGTAGTGATGTAGTACTTTGTTTATTTGCCATAAGCCGGTAGCCTGTATAGTGTGTTGGTGTATTTTACCAAAAAAACCCCCGTACAATGACGGGGGTTTCCAATTTCTTTTTAAGAAAATTATTTAGCTGACTTTTTCAAGACAGGCATATTTGTGCGCTTGGTTTCCATAACTTCGTACCCTGCTGGGACAGCATCAAGTGCGCCTGCACGCTCTTTGCGAGCAAAGAAGTAGATTCTTTGAACTTTACCGTTCTTCAGAGTCACATCTTGGGTGTGCAAAATATATGTTTGACCTTTAGCATTAGTATAGTTAAATGCCATATTACTCCTTCTTTCACCCCTGATTTTTAGGGATACTTTTTTACTTGTACACTACCAACTAATCTTCTTCTCCTCAGAGTCTGATTGTCAGTATCACTTATCATACTGGCACTCGAGGTACGTATCAAGAAGCAATTCTAGTTGCTTCCTTCCATTGCTGGAGAGGCACTTGGAGAAGCGGTTGCTTCAGGTGCGTCGATACTGCCACGTAAGATCGCAGTATTCAAGACTTCACTCTCTTCAGAAGCTGTACTAACAATCACTTCCAAAGGTAGTTTGTCTTGAGGTATAGCAGCACTTCCCATGTAGCCACCTTTGCCGGTTTCAAGCATAAAGGCTTCTGTAAGATCATCACCATTTTGTGAGCGGACCCACACGCGGTAGGCAGTTTCACTTGCTGGTAAATCAGCTAAAACTGTTAAGTTAACACGACCATCTTGGATAATGTAGCGAATGGTCCCACGGCCAGCTGGAACATCGGTAGTTGTTTCACTTGGTTCAAGTTCGGTAGTCGACACATCGGCAGCGCCGCGGAGAACGCTACTTAGTTGATCAGGGCTTAACTCTTCAATTTGAATATCTTGTGCTAGATCAATAGGTGCAGAATCACGCTGAGTTTTGAGGGAATACCAGCGGTATACCAAGAAAAATACAATTACTATTACTATTAAAGGAAAAATATATGGAGTATATTTTTTCATTTTGACGCCCCTTATCTACTACTATAGTTTTAACACTTCTTCTTACTGTTGTGTTTGTGTCTCTGGAGTAAGAGCTTGCACAGCTTGTAAAAGCTGAGGGGCAGCAGTTCTCTTACCGTTAACAAAGAATGTTGGTGTAGCTTGAACACTGAAGCTATTTCCTAGTTCTGTGTCACTTTGTACAATCTGCGCATCAGACTGTGCCTTTATTCTCTCTAAGAATACTGGCTTGTCAATCTTCAATTCTTCAGCATACTCACCAAACTTGGCAATAAGCTCATCTTTATCAGCAATATCTTGCCATTCAGTTTGTGCGGCAAAGAGTTTGTCATGGTACTCCCAGAATTTTCCTTGGGCTAAAGCTGCTTCAGATGCTTGCGCGGCTAGTCGAGCATTGGCATGAATAGTGTCTAGAGGAAAGTGACGATACACAAACTTGACTGAATCTGGATACTGCTTCATTACTTGATCAACAAAAGGTGCTGCCGTTTTACATGATGGACATTGAAAATCACTAAACTCGACAATTGTAACCGTGGCATTCTCAGGACCTTTAACTTTGTTTGCTCCTGCAACCAACTGTGTTTGATCCACTGCTTCGCCCTCAGAAACCGGCGCTGCTGCGCTCTTGGAAAACATGACCGCTACTACAATAATGACAAGTACTGTTCCAAAAACTGTCCCTAGGAGTAACGGTAGATTTTTCATACGATTATTCTATTGGCCAAACTTGTTGACCAGTTTCTGTATCAGTTACTACGATTGCCATGGTTGGGCAACTTTGGGCGGCTAATAACTTCATTTCGTCTTCAGCACCATCTTGTGAAATAACTACAGCTAGTTGTTCTTCATCCAGCTGGAAAACACCGGGAGCAATTGCTACGCAACTGGCGGCGCTGATACATTTCTCGCGCAAGACTTTGACTTGATACTTGCCAATTTGCTTGACTGTCTCGGTACCTTGGATCGTTTCAGCTGGAGCGGTAGAAGTGGCAGTGGTTTGCGGGGTGGCAGGAGCTGCATTAATTTGAGAAGCTGCAGATTGAGCAGCTGGTGCAGCGTCAGATGTTTGAAGCGGTACTGGAGGTATTGTGCGTTGGTCGTTCATATATTTGATCTAATTCGATAATTCTTGACTTATTTTTATACACTAATTACTGAAGGTGTCAATAAAACATTTCATTATGTACATTACTAGCTGGGACATTGGCAGCTTGCAACTGTGCTTTTACCTCATCAACCATTTTACCATTACCACATAAATAATACCCTGCACCTGCGGGCTTTTCTAGAGCTGATAGCAAATCGGTCACCCGTCCTGTGTTGAGCGGCCAATCTGGACGTGGCTTTGACAAAATGATATGTGACACAAAGTTGGGAGCATTGCGACTTAGTTCTTGAAACTCAAGCTCCCAGAACAAGTCTTCTTCATGCCGTAAGCCCCAGTATAAAACTATCGGGCGCTTTTCTTGTTTCTGCAGTAAATCTAGAATCATCGAACGAAACGGTGCAACTCCAGACCCGGTGGCGATAAAGTAAAAGGCAGTTTCTTGCACAGCCGGTGGAACCACAAAATGCCCCATCGGACCAAGCAGTGAAATTTCTGCCCCAAACTGCAAGCTCTCTAAGTACTTGCTACCCACACCTTGG
>CAYUES010000009.1:0-30479 GCA_964443885.1 uncultured Pseudomonadales bacterium | reverse complement strand
TAATATAATCAGCCGCATCAAATAACTCCGAGGCTACCACTAGTAGTACCGCATCCTCTGACATATCCAACATCTCGTGCCAGATCATTTTGTCTAGCAAAATCCCTTTTGCAGGAGTATTTAATCTCGTGCTTTCGCGAGTACGGCCATCATCTACTACGATCTCTACCGAACCCTTGAGACAAAAAAGTATTTGTCTATTTGTATAGTGCGCATGAAACCCGCGTGACAGCTTATTCTTGGCATTGTAGATGTAGTACAGTCTTTTCAGAGCAAAGGGAAGTTTGTCGAACTCCATCACCGTCAACTGACAGTCATCACTGATAGTTGGCAACTCAATAAACTCCAGTAACGATTTAGCCATGATGTTTCCTAAATATTTGTTTTGCCAATGCTTCCGGATCTGTTTTGGACACTGCAGGCAGTAAATGAGGAATCATTTGCTCTTTATTCTGCATCACTAACTGCATTACTTGTTGTAGCTCAGTTGTATCACCCGCTGGATAAGTATAGCCCGATTTGCCCGAAGTGACTAGATCGGGGGTCGATCCAACTCGATCAGAGGCAATCACAGGCAGTCCAGATAGCAGCGCTTCATTTACCACTAATCCCCAGACTTCTTCATGTGAAGGTAAAACTAAACAGTCAGCAGAGGCATAGAGCTCTGGCAGTTCAGAAAACTCTTTATGTGAAAAAAAGAATACTGGTTCTTCTTTGGCAGCACTTTTTAGGGAGGCTGCTAAAGCACCCGTACCAACAATAATGAGGGAAGTTTTGGGTTCTATTTTTCTCATTTCAAGAAAGGCCCTCAGTAAATCAGAAACTCCCTTTCGTTCAATCAGTTGACCGACATAGATGAAGGTAAAGCCGTCGGGTATTTTATAGCTTTTTCGCAAAGCTGCTTTTTTCGGACGCAGTCTTTTAGCTTCTGTAAGATAGAACTGGGTATCAACTCCATTATAAAAAACTGCGATTTTACTTGAATCAGCACCGAGCAGAGTTAGGTACTCTTTAGCACGACTACCATAGGCAATATACCGAGTAGCACCCTGCACAACCCAGTTTATAATTGGCTTAAAAAGAGTGCGTCGCCAGCTTGACTCATAGCTAGTACTGCCTGACCACAACGTGTAGGGAATCGAATATTTTTTACAGAAGTAAACAGTCAGCCAATAACTTATCGAGTCCCAGCCACAAATGATAATCTGCTCTAGTTCTGGTTTTACTTCTTCAAGTTTTTTCCAAAGTTGTGGATTCCAGTGCACAGTATGAATATCAGCACCGACAATTCGGATTGGCCTGTCTTCAAGAAACTCATGTGTAAAAGTTGTTTTGGGAAAGTTTTTCCAATGACGATTTGTATCTGTTTTTGCTTGGAACCAAACAAGCAATTTATTTTCTAAGACTCGATTAATTGCATTGTACCGCGGCACTTCATACGGTGTGATGATATTATCTATCAGCAAAGTTATTTTTTTTGACATACCACAATCATGTTAGCACCCAAGAGCGCTGGATAGATATTCCGTATATCAGCAAAAATACCTGACGTCTTCATCGATACAAATTTGAAGCCGCGCTGCTAAAAAAACGACTCTACCCGATCATACGTAAAGTAATGTATCACTCCTCCATCCCACTGCGCATGAAACAGCGAAGTGCGCGGAAAATTACCGAGAAGTAACTGAAGTCTACGCCAAATAACCAGAAAGTTGGGAACTTCAAAAATAAACAACCCATCTTTATCTAGCACCCGATGAACATCTCGAACGAAGAGGTCCAAGTCATCTATATACTGTAGCGTTGCAATACTAGTAACGACCGAAAACGCACCTGCAGCAAATGGCAGCTTTTTGGCACCAGCACTGTGGGTAGTAAAAGAAATACTTTTATTAGAGTTTAGTGATCGTGCTTTTTGTATGAGTTCGGGAACAACATCAATTCCGACTGCTTTTTTCCAGTATTTTTGGTACGTTGTCAAAAACTCTCCAGCACCGCAACCGATATCAAGCACAGTATGTTTGCGATGCAAAGCAAGCGACTCGATGATTGCTTGATAACGATGTTTTTCAAATCTTCTCAATAACCGAAACAGTAGCGGCAGCTGAGCTGGCTGCTCTGTCTGGCTAACATATTGATGAAAGAAAATATCTTTATTTGGCATCAATGGAAATTTCGTATAAATGTATAATACCTTGCGTGATTTCTTTCCAGGAAAATTTCTTAAAGACCTTTTTTCTATCCACGACAGTTTTGTGTAAGTATAGCTCACGCATGGCTGCTGTAACATTAGCGTGAGTGTTCTCTACTTCTATCACACCATCACGCTTCGTCATAAAAGGAATTGAAGCCTGCTGAGTTGTCAAAACAGACAAACCAGTTGCTAGGGCTTCTAAACAAACAGTTCCTGTTTCTTCATACACAGTTGGAGTAAAAACAAAGGCATCAGCGGCACGGTATGCCAAGAAGCGTTTCTCGTCATAGAGTGGGGGCATAATTGTAATAACCTTTGTGAGACTCAATTTCTCGATGAGCGCAACAACCTCAGCCAAGTATCCATCGTCTCTACCAACAAGCAGTAATCGTGTACTTGGATACTCTTTTTGAAGTTCTGCAAAAGCTGTCACTAAAACCGAGAGACCTTTATGTGGTGAAAACCGTCCTAGGAATAAATAGTAAAAGTTAGTTGGTGAAAGTGTCAGAAACTTCTGTGCAGCGAGACGAGCTGGCAGTTTCTGATACGCTGCCTCATTTATACCCAGTGGTACGATTTTCTGTTTTTCACCGATTTGAAATTTTTTTAGACACTCTTTTTCATGTTCGGTTTGTGCAAATGAAGTCAGTATTTTGGCTTGCAGTTTTGGAAGTAAGAAAAAATCAATGATCTTTTTTAGTGTGACCATACTATCGTTGTACGGCAACGTTCCCCAGGGTGAGAGAAAGACTTTAGCTGTAGTAGTTTGGAGCACCAGGTAGTTTAAAAGTGTTCTAACTTCATGCAGATGAACTACATCGAAACGCCCTGTCTTCATGAAACTTTGTACACCAATCGGTATACAGAAATGGAACTTCCACATTATCCAGTTACTCAGATTCGGTAGTCGGGTAACACGAATGCCATCAATCAGCACTGTTCCAGCAGGTAACGTCGTGTTTTGATCAAAGGCTGTGGTAGTAAGCACTTGTACATCATGGCCTGCACGTACCTGTTCTTTGGCTACTTCATATACTGCCCGCGGCGGACCACCATAACCCCATGCAGGGGAAAAGTATGGAACAACGTGTAGAATTTTCATGACTGAGTATGGGCAGAAGTATACCAAGCAATTGTTTTTTCTAAACCAGCAGCAAAGGTCACTTCTGAAGTAAACCCAAACTCTTTTTCAGCCCGACTGACATCAAGTTTTCGACGAGGCTGCCCATCTGGCTTGGTGGAATCAAAGACGATCTCGCCAGTAAAACCTACCACTCTTGCAACCGTGTTTGCTAAGTCTGCGATAGAGATCTCAAAGCTAGCGCCCAAGTTGACCGGCTCAGATTTATTATAGTTCTCAGTAGCAAGTAAAATTCCTCGCGCGGCATCTTCTACGTATAAAAACTCACGAGTCGGTGTGCCAGTTCCCCAGACAGTTACTTGTGTATCATTATTGTTCTTGGCGTCGACGAACTTCTTGATTAAAGCTGGAATGACGTGTGACGAGCCAGGATCAAAGTTGTCACCTGGACCATACAAATTGACTGGCAGTAAGTAGACGGCATTAAAGTCATACTGTTGGCGATATGCCTGTGCTTGCACTAACAGCATTTTTTTGGCCAAGCCGTACGGTGCATTTGTTTCTTCTGGATACCCATTCCAAAGTTCCTCTTCTTTAAATGGAACAGGTGTAAACTTGGGATAGGCGCAGATCGTTCCAATCGCCACAAACTTGTCGACTCCATTTTTGCGCGCTTCTTCCATTAAATGCACACCCATTAATAGATTGTCATAAAAAAGTGTTGCTGGGTTCTCTTGATTGTAGCCAATACCACCGACGTTTGCAGCCAAGTGGATCACGATATCTATATTCTTGGTAACTTCGGCACAAACATCTCGTTCACGAAGATCATGGGTACTTGAACGGGGGATCCGAATTTCTGCTGTCTTCAGTTTTTTGAGTAGCCTGACGATGTGAGTTCCTAAAAAGCCCGCTCCTCCTGTCACTAAAACACGTTTGTTGTTCCAAAACTCGGGAGTGATTGTAGCTTTAGTCATAGTGTTAGGTTGTTATTTAAGTAGTTTGTATGCTTGTACAATAGCAAAAGAGTGCAGTTTATGTAGCAGCAAAATTACTTGATTCCTAGTATATCTCTTCACTACCAGATCTTCTTCAGCAAATTGTTTGGTGTACTGGGAACCACCTTTTGAATCACCGTGAATTCGAAAGTGCGAGAGTTGATCTGATAGAAGAAAAGGCGGCTGTATGGTATATAAACGCAGCCAAAAGTCGTAGTCCATGCAGTAGCGTAGTGACTCGTCAAACTCGCCAATTTCAGCAATAGCAGCTCTACGCCAAAAGGTACTGGGTTGATTTATGTAGTTGAGAATTTTAACTAGAAACGGAAGCTCAAGTGATCTAAAAAAAGTTTTATACTTTCTTACAAATGACTGTATTTCAAGGCCTGATGAGTCGATTATTTTGTAGTCACCTGTTACCCAGATAGCGTCGGGCTTACTAGCAAAAAACTCCCCCACTTTGGCAAGTGCCCCTGGTGCAAAACAGTCATCCGAGTTCAGATAAGCCACAATCTCGCCAGTTACTTTTTCTAAGCCCTTATTGATTGCATCAGTTTGTCCGTTATCTTTCTCACTAATCCAGTTAATTTTCTTACCATAGCTTTGCAGTATCTCGACAGTTTGATCAGTCGAGCCGCCATCAATCACCCAGTACTCTAAATTCGGGTAGTTCTGACTCAAAACACTATCAATTGTTTGTTTGATAAAATGGCCCTGATTGAAGCTCGGGGTAATTATTGAAATTGTAGGTAAACATGACTTCATTTACTTCTTTTTTCGAGTAAGGCTTTTTCCCGAACCAGATCTTCGATACGAGTTTCTAAGCGTTTGTGAGTAAAGTAGTTAGCAAACGTCACGACCGATAAAATCATTAGTGCACCAACTACTAACAAATCAAACACCCGAGCAAAGTTCAAGCGATCAGAAATTCCAAGCATTAGGTTTGGAAAAGTTGCTATTACAATAAATAAACTCCAGATTGCCAGCCAAAGACTTGTTTCCATCGAACTCAGCGTCTTTTTTTTACGATACAGTGTAACTGTATAGATCATAAATAATGCAAACAGCGTTGCAATGATTTGGAAAATACTCATGAGAAAAACCTCCAACTTATAAACTGCGGCACGATAGTGATAGTATCAAGAATCGTCATCCCTCTGTCAAGGTCGTGATAGACTGTGGGAATTGAAACTTCACTATACTTCAAGTCATACTGTGCAACGCGAGCAGCAATTTCCATCTCCACAGCATAGTCACGCGACTTCCAGTTAATTTTTTTATAGGCACTTTTACTTAAGGCTTTAAAACCACACGGGATATCCGGAATATACTTACCAAAAAAAAGTAATACCAAAAATGATGCCAATCGATTCATCATTATTCGTAGTAGTGGCATCTTATTATCAAAAGCTCTAACCCCCAAAACAACATCTGAAGTTTGTAGCTCTGTAGCAAAGGTGGTGAGTAAGTTTGGATCATGCTGATCATCGCCGTCAAAAAAAATAACACCAGTTGCACCTAGTTCAGAAAAAGCATACTCGGCACCCGTCTTAAGCGCCGCACCTTTTCCTAAGTTAATCTGATGCTTTAAGACATGCGGAATCTGCTCGCTGGCAATTTCAAAAGTAAGATCTCTGGAACCATCATCAACAACAATAATATTTGTAGTTACTTTCAGAACACGCTCTAGCACTCGTGCTACATACTTCTCTTCATTGTAGGCAGGAATAATCACCCAAGCTGATGAGCTTACAGCAGTTTTCATAGAGTAATTCTCTAGTGAATCTAGTTTTTATTCTTATACCACTCAACCACTCGGCGGACACCTTCATCAAAGTTGACAGTTGGTTCCCAACCTAAAATTTCTTTTGCTTTTTCATAGGAAAGTGAACTCTGGACTTGCTCACCGGGACGCTCTGCACCATGCTCTTCTTCCATCTGTACCCCAAAGACTTCCACAACTTTGCGGAAAACATCGTTGGTACTAATTTCAGTAGTCGTTCCAATATTTAGCGCACCTACAAATGGCGTATCAAGTGCCAGTAAATTTGCACGAGCCACATCATCAATAAAGACGTAGTCTCGCGTATGCGTGCCGTCACCATTGATAACTGGTCGTTTACCTTGGGCAATCATTTCACTAAAAATCGCGATCACACCAGATTCTCCATGCGGATTTTGGCGTGGTCCATAGACGTTTGAGTAACGCAACACCGTGTACGGGATACCGTACTGTTCATGGTAGTAATTTAGGTACAACTCTGCCGAGCGTTTTGAAACACCATACGGGGAAACCGGCTCTTCTTTCATCTCTTCCTTGAAAGGAATTGGTTTATTACCGTACATCGCCCCACCAGTTGATGCAAAAATTACTTTTTTAACTGGAACTTCGCGCGCTGCTTCCATAATGTGGATCGTAGCAAGAATGTTGTTTTCAGCATCAAACTGCGGATTTTTTACTGAGTTGCCAACTTGGATATGAGCAGCGTGTAAGTTTAAGATTTCAGGCCGTTCTTCTCTAATAATTCGTTGAATTGTTTCTTTATCTGTAATATCGGCTTGGATAAATTTTGCTTGGGGATTAACTTGCTCCGCTTTACCTGATGACAAGTTATCGACAACAACTACCTCATGACCAGCTGCAATGTAGCGATCAACAACATGAGAAGCAATAAAGCCTGCTCCACCAGTTACTAAAATTTTCATGACAGACCTTTCTCTAGGCTACCCAGGAGCCCTGAATAAATACTATCGTGTTCCAGAGTAAAAGCGCGCCCGAAGAAACGTAGAGCATATACCAGACGAACCTTGAGAGCTGCAACTGGGCTAGTATAACAAAGATTGGGAAGGCTACCAAGACGTATCTAGGCATACTTGAAAGTGTACCTGTGGCTGTAGGTAGAATGACCGCCAACAGTCCAAAAAATAGCCAAGCATACGGAATTGCATACTGCTTTTTGAAACCTAGCAACAAAACTAGCAATGCGGCACAGGTAAAGAGCAGTTCCTGAAGATAGAAAAAATAACGCAGATCAAAAGATACTGTAAGCAAGATCTTGACTCCGCGCCATAGGGTTTGTGGTAACAACACCAGTGACTCTTGTCTACCGGTATTAAACTCCGACTGAACATGCAAAAAATATAACGGATCACCAAAAACAAACCATAAATAGCACATATAACTGAGTAATCCTAGAAAACCAATTGAAAGTAATGCAATTCTCTTTTTTTGCGCAAGAATATACGTCAGTACTTCTGAAACTACTGTTTTGAAGTTCCAATTCTTTTTGCTAAATACTGTACTTTGTTGCACGGCCAGCACTATAACCTCTAGTAACAATCCAATTGTTACAAAGACGCCCACTACTCGTGTAGCAGAGGCAACTGCCGCAAATATGCCTGCCCACAACCAGTTTTTCTGCTGCGAGCTGTAGAAAGCTGCTAACACAAAAAGTAAAAATACTGATTCGTTATAGAGTGCGACACCAAAGAAACTGGTGGGAAAGAGCAACAGTAGTACCAGAGCTTTCCAGGCTATTGAAGTAGTAAAAGTATTTTTTACTAGGCTGAAGAAAACTAACAGAACTCCTAAGAATGCAATGTTGCTAACCAGCAGTCCACTTAGCAAAAAATTGTCAGCAATCGTTGCCATTAAGTTAATTAATCCTGGATAAACGGGGAAAAACGCTTGAACTAATCCTGTTCCAAAGTAGCCTTCTTGAGCAATTAGTAAGTAATGCACACCATCAAAATTAGCCCAAGAGTATAGCCATTGTGGTAAACCTGAATTGAGCAATCTAACCTCAAAGTATGGAAAGGTGGGATTATAGGGCACAAATAAACCGGCCACCGAACCAACAAGAAACAAAATACTGCGCCAAACTATACAGAGTAAGGTTATTCGCGTTACTTCTTGTTTTGTAATTATCATATATGTACGACAACTTTAATTTATTTTTTTGCGATAACCTTTGTATAGACAGTCAGTGTTTCTTGTGCGGCTTTTTCCCACGAAAAGGTCTCTGCCCATTCTTCACCACGTTCGAGTAGTTTGCGCTTATTCTGCGGACTTAACGCCAAGACCTTTTCAACGCCATTGGCAATGTCTTCTGCAGTTGGTTCAACATAGATAGGGACTGCTCCACCAACTTCAGGCAGCGAACCACGATTACTCGATACAACTGGACAGTGACAACGGAGTGCATCCAACACTGGTAAACCAAATCCTTCAGAAAGTGAAGGTTGAACATACGCCACCGCACCAGAATACAAAGCACTTAACAAGTCATTTTCTCCTTGTGGCACAGTTGGTAAAAAGTGTACGCGGTCTGCAACTTGTGACATTTCGATCTGTGACTCAATCCACTGCCACTCAGGTATTTCTTGCTCAACAAAGTTTTTGCCAACACAGACTAAGTGCAGATCAGACGGTAAGTACTTTACAGCTTTAATAAGTTGCGGAATATTTTTATTGTAATTAATGTCACCAACGTACAAAATATACTGTTCCGGTAGATTAAATTTTTCTCGTGCGTTTCTAATTTTTGCTGGTGTTTGAGGCGTCAGTTCTTTATTTGCAGAAAGATATACGACGTGTATTTTGTCTTGATGTACTCCAAGCAGTTTGTGTATTTTTTGCTTAGAGTACATCGAATCGGTAATGATTGCTTGTACAAATTTTAAAGCTACCAGTTGTTTGCGAAAGCGCAACTTCCCTTTTATTCCCGGTTTATAAAAATCAGGAAACTCGAGTGGAATTACATCATGAATCGTCACGACGGTTTTTTTTGACATAGAAACAGGCAGCGTATCAAAGTACAAATCGAAGTACGGATAGTGTACGAGATCGGTATCTTTGTTCCTAGTTTCTTGGATACATACTTCAGGTAGTTTCTCCAGAGCTTCTTTGAGCTGTTTGGTATACATCCCAATGCCGCGAATCGCATGGTCGGTTTTTAGTGGTGAGGTATCAAAAAATATATTCATGGTGTTTTTCTATAGTATTCTTCTAATTTAATATACGTACAGATGTGAAAAACAGAGCTCATTAGCGCAAACATGAAGCCAGAAAAGCCATCTACAAAACCTTTATGTCTCAGAAATAAGCTAAAGAAAGTTACACATGGTTTAACGACCCAGTAAGAAAAAGCTAAACCAGCCGAAGGTTGAACTCCTTTACCGTGCATACGCTCAGCCTCAAAAGAAGTGTAGGTATTGAATTTCCTAACATAGGTAGAAAAATCAGGGAATGCATAGTGCAGTAAATGGCCCGGTGCTGTTGCCGTCTCACCATCCACAGTCATCTGCTCATGGACGTTTTCCTGTGGAAGCCGGGCTTTGCCCTGTAGATATAGTCTGATCACTGGATCCGGATACTGTCCTCCTTTGCGTAAAAATCTTCCTAAAAAGAAATTTTTCCTGCGTAAATACCATGCAACTGGCTGACTCGCGAGTGTTCCAGCCGAAATCTGGGCTTTGAGTGACTCGATAAAACTGACTAGTTCCGCATCTACTACTTCATCTGCATCGAGTTGTAGTACCAGTGGTTTTTTGGCTGCATCCATCGCAAGTTGTTTGTTAATATGAAAGTTTGATTTATTGGTCGTCGCAATCACGCGAGCCCCAAAACTTTTCGCAATTTTCACTGTCTGATCTGTCGACTCACCATCGACCACAATAACTTCATCTGCAAGTTGCTGCACCGACTCTAAGCAACGTGCCAAGTTCTTTTCTTCATTGTGAACAGCTAAAACCACAGATAACATACTACAAACCTTCTCGTACTTGCCACTCTTGAGCGGCACTACTCCATTCTACGATAACTTGCTCCTCTTGAGAACGATCAGCAGCTTCTTTGACAAAGTGATAGCGACCAACCTGCTCACCGTACCGAAAGCCAATTCTGTCTGGGTTCTGCTTTACTGCTGATGAGAAAAATTCTGTTGGTGGCATTCGCAGATACCAGGCAGTCAAAACGTATTGATACCCATCGGGGTCGATCACCGCAATATTTCTATTTTGGTACTGCGTCTCCACTGTTTGGATCGTTTGATCATACCCAGACTTTAAAATAATTTTCACTACACTTGGATACTCTGTAAAGTAACTTCTTACGAAGAATGAAAATAAAATACCATTGCTAACAACTGCAAGAATTACTACCCACTTAAAAAACTTGAAGTTTTTTTGTAAATAGGCGATACAGTACCCTCCGCAGATAATAAATAACACGATGAATAAAAGGCTTCGTGTGGCGTGTGGTGAATCAACGGTTATTACCGAGGGAACCAAACTAACTAGAGTTAGATACGTCAGAATACTAGCTCGACCGAGTCCTGTTTCAACCAAAGGTTTTTGTCTATATTCTAGAAATACGGTTCTCAGTGACTTTATATTTCCTATGACTCTAAGTTTTACTCGAGTAATCCTAACTAGCAGTACAATAAGTCCAGCTATTCCCAAAATATACTGCGGTAAGAGGATGTGACTCCAGCCAGGAATAGAGTGCCAAGGGTGTGCGCCACCTTGGGCTACTAAAAAGTGATATGAAAAACTGGAAAGAAAGTGCCTGAAAATTATCTGCAAAAAGTACAAGTATTGATTGCCAAGCAGGGTAACTTGCCAGCCAGAAAACTGTGAGCGGTACTGTACATACCCATCATATGTTGTTGGATCAGAAAAAACAGTAATTGCTTGCTTTTGCGCATTTAGCTCTGCAAACTGCATGAAAAACGTCAAAAAAACGAGAGCTAATCCCAGTACTGGCACAAGCCAGTTTCGATAATTTGTAATGCCGCGAATCAAAGGAATACTCAACGTTATAAATGGCAAAAGTAATAATGGTGTGTTGTAGGTAATCACCCCAAGAATACTCACTCCCACGGCCAGACCATCCCAGTATAGAGTCTTCTTGTCAATTTTCCTGAGGAGAAGAAACAAGAGTACCAAGACATAGAGTAGGCCAACATTTGCCTCAAAGGCGATTCTAGAGTAGAAAAAAAAGATCGGAGTAGTTGCTGCTAAAATAGTTGTAGATACGGCTGCAACTTCGCTCTGTGTAAAACGCTTGCTCAGAAAGTAGATACACAACAAAACACCGACACCGGCCAGAGCAGAAGGTAAGCGTACCACCCAGTCTGCGTATCCAAAGATTTTGAAAAATCCGACTACCAAACTTGGATACCCAATTAGTTTGTAGTCACCAAATGACTGAAGTGTCAACGGCCAGGTACTACCCCACTCATCTTGGCCTGTCTGTTCAAGTAAAAAAGCGTTGTAGGCAATCGCGGCTTCATCTCGATTTAAAATACTCAGATAGTCGCCTAGTCTATATGTCCGTAAAAAGAGAGAAACTGCAACAATCAGTACTAGTAGTATGGTTTTTGTGTAAATTTTCATGGTGTAGTCGTAAATGAAGCAAACATATACTCGATATTGTTGACTGGGTCACGTATAACTTCAATACTATCTGGCTTCAGCCCATTTTTGGCAAGAGATTCTTCTAGTTTCGATCGCTCATCCACAAGTACAACTGACTGATTTTGAGTTGTTAAACTATTTAAATCAAAGCTGCCAAAATAGACATTTTCAATCTGGGTAACTACAAAGTTGCTTTTTTCTGCCGTCTGGACTTCTTGAGCAGAATACGTAGGATCAGCAATAACCCAAAGAAAGAAACGATGATCTGACAGTAGCACCCTCACTTGATCATACTGTGTTTTTCGCTCGTTTACCGCAGTTGCCAAGCTCTTATACCCACCTTGCCAGGCTGAATGACTTAATCGCGGATACTCAATGATGTAAAAATGCCAGTACTGCGCAAGTTGCACGGCGAGGATACAGAAAAATGTGACATACAAGATTTTTTGTACCCAACCAACCGGCACAAAAAAATGAGAAAGCCCGTAGGCAATGATTAATGACAGTGGTACCAAAGCGTTGAGTGAACGCAGTGCATGTGGGACATCAAATGGAACCGATGCTGGCAATACACTAATCAGCCACCACGCAGCTAAAAATAATAAAACAGATGCTCTATCTATAGCCAATCTATACAGTCCAACCAAAAACGGCAGCACCAAAATTAAAGCAAATAAACCATTGCTGCCACTACCATGGCGTAAGTTACTGTCACCTGTCAAGAATAAGTACTCCAATGAAAGATGTTTGGAGTAGTGTTCTGCAAGGAGCTGTACGGTCAGTACATCTCGGTGAAAGTACAGACGATCGACTAGAGTATTGCCAGCTTGTTCACGCAACTCATTTGCTTCAAGTATTTGTGGTTCGCGCTGCAAAATTGAGTCCGCGCTCAATCTAAACTGCTGACTTGCGGCGTAGTATGGCGAGCGTGTCATCGGGATCAGTAGTACAAAAAATAGAACAAATGACGCGACTAGTACAGCAATTTGAGTGGATGAAGTTTTCAGCTTTGCTTTACACGTTTTCAAGAAGTCAGGCAGTGACTCAAATTGAGTGGCAGCAGAAAGTAGAACTGCAACTATATAAGCAACTGGCCAGACAAATCGCACCGAGTAGTAGGTATAGACTGCTACTGCACCAACCACCGCAGCAACTAGATACAGCCAGCTAGTTCTTCGTGCTTTAAAAGTGAGTAAAATTGAGAGTGCAACAAAAAACTGCCCTAAATGCCCTTCAAATGCGACCCGAGAAAAGTGAATCGACCAAAACGAAGTCCCTATCACTAGCAGTGTTGCCAAGGTAAAGTATCGTGATTTTTTAGCACGTTCTTTTTCTGAAAATATAAATGTACTTAACTCACGAGCAAGGAAAATTCCGACTATGACTGTGCCTACACCAGCCACAGCACTAACCAATCTAACTGCAAACTCACTGACACCAAAAATTGATACGCTCAGTGATGCAAGCCATAGCAAGACCGGCAACTTATAGTCACCGTAAGAAGGAAATAGTAACTGAAAGGCACTGTTGCCGTGAATATCGTATCCAGTCTGACTGATACTTTTGGCATCTACTAAAATGGCAGCTTCATCCCAGTATAAAGAAGTTGGAATTTGCCCTAAAGCAAAAAAACGTACAAAGACCGTAACTATACAAACACCTATAAAAATACTCCAATACACAGACTTACTCATCAGATTATAATAGCATATTCTCAAGCAGCTAATTGTTGTATGATTATCACTAGCTATGTTTAAAATTGCACCAAAAAATCTCGTTATTCCAATTCTCTTGTTGGTCTTTATTTTATCTCGTTGGTATATTTTTACTCATGGACCGCAGTTTTACTCTGACGTTAAGGCAGATTATGAGCGCTATGCGAATATGTGGTACTACGGTTTAACTCCGTATCTTGAACATCTCTATGAGTATCCGCCAGCCACAATTCCACTACTCTCGTTTCCCCTTCATTTAGATCAAGCTGGTATTGGTCAGTACTACGCTAACTATCGCGCGCAAATTATGGTGATGGATGCTGTTTTCTTTTTATACCTTATCTACATCGTACGTAAACTGCCTTGGCTGGAAAAACGGTGGGTAGAGTCGCTCGTCTTCTATATACTACTGACAACTTTAGCAAAAGAATTTCTGTATGAAGGCTTAGACCTTGTCTTTACTGCGAGTACCACTGTTGCGCTCACCCTAGCGCTTGCTACAAAAACTCGTACCTTTATTTCTACAACAGCCATTTGGTTCTTTTTTTGGCTTTCAACGGCGATCAAGTTTTTGACAATTCCTTTAGTTGCGCCACTCTTCTTACTACTGAACTCTGGCACGCTCACCAAAAGAATCTTGGCATGTCTGTTGGGTTTTATGCTAGTTTGGGGAGTTCCACTCGCGATGTATCGTTCGTCTCTGCAGGTATCGTTCATTCACAACAACAATCGCCCGATTAAGTATGCAGCTTTTCCTGCTCATATTATTCGTTGGATCGATAGTTTTACAAATACTGAGGAACAGCGGATGGTAGCTCCAGATTTTGAGTACCAAGGACCTGTTTCGGAGCGCGTTACTGCTATTAATAAAGTGGTATTTCCTGCTGGGCTCTTAGCACTTCTCCTGTACTGTGTCTATCTCATTCACACCCGTGTCACTAAGCTGCCCCTACAAATTAGTGAGGTACACAAGTTTTTGTTTGCGCAAAATAAACTTGATCCTACAAAAACTGTTGCCTTCGGCCTACTTTTTTATGCACTCTATATTTTCTATTTATTTGTAGCTGCCAAGATTTTTTCGCAACCATTTCACATTTGGTACATTCCGCCATTTATTTTATTTCCATTTGCAACCAAAAAAATGTGGTACACAGTTATCGCACTTTGTTGCTTGATGTTACTGCTCGATCTCACAACTTGGTTGCACATCAAAAATAATTTTATGGTGTTTGGAAAGATTGAAGTTGCGCTATTACGAGATACGCTGCGGTTTATCCCAATGTTTGCAATCTTCTTTATTCTACTGAGAGAAGTGAAAACTAATCCAATTTTTGGTAGCCGCAAATAAAAATAGTTACTTGAAAACAATCTCGCCTGCTAAATCAATTATTTCTGCGTCAATAGTAAACGCATTGCTTTTTGGATGAACTGTAACCACAGTATCACTATCAAGTTTCTTCAAAATATGCAGTGAGGGCTTGTTTGCAGAGTATAAAACTAATTCTTTATAAGCGCCTGATTTTTCATGCAACAAAAATGCCATCTGTTGCGTATCTGGAAAGTAACCAATAAACTCCACTGTATCTCTCTCATTTTCTAATCGAATAGTTTGCAGTAACTCCAATGTATAGTTAATAACATAGAGTTCATTTCTGGGTGCAATATATGCGAGCAGTTCATGAGTAGGATCTGAAAACATCAGTTCAGTCGTTTGGAGTGCCGCTTCTTTACTTGCATCTGTAAATAATGGAATGCGCCGCAGCTCTTTTTGTGTCTCTGTCGCATAAATAACTGCTTCGCAAGCTCTTGAGCAATCGAGGAATGTTACTTGTTTAGTTTTTGAATCATATAGTGCTGAAGATAGTTGTTCTGGTAACAAAGTTCTAGCAAACTTTGCAGAAATCGTTGCAGGCATGCTTTCACTTGAATCAGTAGGACCGGTTACAACTGGTGCCGCATCGCTTTGCAGTGAGTGATAGATTCTGAGAGGATCAGCAAATAACTGTAGTGACATTGGTTGATACGACTCATCCACTAATACCTCTCGGATAGCGACTGCAGTCACAAGAACTACAACACCTAGTGCCAAGAATGAATGTACTACCAAAAGTGATTTATTCATGTAACCTACTCCAGTGATTAGTATAGTATAATTTTTTTCAGTAATGCACACCTACCTTGTTAAATCTAAGCCGTACCTGATTGCAGTCGCGCTATGGGCGTTGATCGGCTTTGGTGCATTTTTACGCACCTATAATGCTGACATTTTCCCGATCGATAATAATGATGACGGTTTGTACTATGTTTGGACAGGTAATAGTTTGATTTCCAACCCTAGTACCGTGCATAGTCACACAATCTTTGACTCGGGAAACACCGCGCTTTTTTGGCGTTCGCAATACATGGACTATGTTCCACACTTGCGATTTGGGATGAAAATAGTAGAGCCGTGGTTTGACCATCCACCTTTTGGAACTATTTTGATCTCGCTTCCAGCGCATTTTTTGGGGTATACTCAAGTGGAGCAGCTTCCACATATGATAGTTAGATATCCAGCACTTCTCGCCAGTATCATTACCTTACTTCTTACGTTTTTATTTGCACGCAAACTTTTCTCTACAAAGACAGCTTTTTTTTCACTCCTTTTTTTGGCCACAACTCCATACTTTGTGTTTGCCCACCGGCAGTCATACTTGGAAAACTTTCTTACACCAATCTTCTTAGGCAGTATGCTCAGTTTCCTTTTCTATCTCGATAGTAAAAAAACCTGGCAGCTTATCTTGGCTGCTGTTTTAGCTTTCTTGTGCGGTTGGATCAAGATTCCCGCTTTTGCTGTACCAATGATGCTAGCTGGTTGGGCACTGTACAAAAAAGATAAACGAGCAGTTACTGTATTTGTAGGAACAACTATCGCTGCAGTCGCTACGTACATTGGATATGGTTTGTCCACGAACTCACACTTCTTCATCGATACGCTCACAAACCAAGGTGTTCGCGGCATGTACCTGAGTTCATTTGTGTATAGCTTTGTAAAACCAGTTTTTTATGGTGAGTTTATGGACGGACTGTACATCTTAGGTCTACTGAGTTGCTTTGTAGTATTAATCAAAAAAGATAAAACCGAAAAAGAGCAGTTTTTTGCTTGGTTTCTGATGACTTGGTTACTCGTGCTTTTCTTAGTATCAGGCAAATTTAACAACTCGCCCTGGTATCGATATCCACTTATTCCATTTATGTCGATTGGCTTAGGGATTTTTGCGCAACAACTATGGGAAAAGAAAAGTTTATTCGTTGCTACAGTTTTTCTACTTTTTGGATTTTCAGGTTTTGATCTAGCAGGAATTGAGTTCAGCTCATCTCTGCTCCGTCCACTTACCATTCTTCTAATTATTCCATTTTCACTTTTTTTCTTTTACCCAAAAATAAGAATTATTGAAAAAATTACTACTGTTGCGGTGGGAGTTTTATTACTCGGAGTTATTACTGGTAATCTACTAGCTATAAAGCAGTATCCGTTTGAACGCTGTGAAAGTGAGCCTTGTTTGCTTCCAGTTAAAGTTCTGATTGAGCAAAAGTAAAGTCTTTTTCTTCCATATATTGGCGTTGCTGCTCTGTGATGTTTGCTATTTTTGCATTCGAAAAGTATAGGTGTGTTTTCTTACCATACTGTAGTACTTCTGAATAACCAGCTTTCAAGACAGGTTGGAAGTCAGTATGATAGCCACTAGTATCTTCAGTAAAGTAAACAAATGGCGGTGGAGTATGCTCCAACATCTCATGAAATTCTGTACGTAGTTCTGGAGAACGATACGCCCACTGTAAGTGAAAAAGTTGCCGACCTGCAATTGGCAGACCACTCGTAATGTTCATGTATCCATAGCCATCTGAGCCTGAGAAAAATGTATCGCCTTCTGTTTTGAAAACAGCAATTAACTGAGCATACGAATCTCTAGTTCCATACTGAACGTGGTACTCATTTAACTTGTCCTTATCCTCCAGAATCCAAGGCGTATTAAGAACTATCAGCGGTAGTATCACTAGCACCAACGCGGCAGAATGCAGAGCTTTTTTAGCTTTAAAAGTTTCAAAAAATACTACACCAAAGATACTAAAAAACCCTGCAATAAATGGATATAAATGAAAGCCTGTCCAGAATGCTACCGGGTATTCATAGATACGAGAGTTTAGTGAAATAAGGAGAAGATACACGAAGGCTGCTTTCCATACATAGGTAAAGTTAATTTTTTTAAGTGAACTGTGATTTTTAAAGTATCGATACAGCCATCCACCTAGAAGGATCAGTATCGGAACACTCAGCATGAGACTATTTCTGTTGAATGGTTTCAAAAAAGATAGAAATGGAAACAGTGCAACTGCAAACCATTGAGCAGCAGATAATGGTTCTTCGTAGGCAATCCAAAAATGAGTATTATTGTAAATAGTTTCACGATACCAATCACTGGGAGAGATAAATGAAAACATCGCTGCAACAGCTATTAGCGCAGTAGAAGCTGCATAAATACGCTCTTTTTTGGTAGCAGTCAAGAATAATGCCCCTGCAGCTAAGACACAAAATGGAGCAAGTGGTAGTAAAGTAAACCCACACCAAACTAATGCAAGTGCTGCTAAAACAGTATCAACCAATCGCTGTTGATCACTTACTGTAGTTTTAGTAAGTACTCGCTCCAAAACTAGTAAAACTAAGTATATAACTGCCGGGATCGCAATACTCTCAGCCAGGACGTGCCAAGCAAAAAAATAGTAGCCCACTGAGTGAGTTAAGAGCGTAGCAAACAGCCCTTTCTCTTTAAATCGCCAAACAAGAAACGCGCCTGCTAGAAAATGAAATACAAACATACTAATACGAATTCGCTCGATTAGTTCAAACAGAGTTCCAAATGAAATAATTTTCATCAGCAGTGCGCCCAGTAGTACAGGAATCGGCTGGTGATTCGTTGAGAGATCAATGTACAGACTTTTATCAAAGTTGTTCATCATCCAACCAACTGCGACATGATCGGTTTCATCCTGAAAGTTAAACGACTGAGTGTTCTTGCGCAAACCAAGGAATAGTACTCCCGAGATAATACAAAATAGCGTAAAAATGAGGATTGGCGTAGCAAATCGTTGTAGAAGTTTTATCATAGTTACTCTGTAAGTATTTGTACTTGCCAAACTACTTCATCTGAAAGATTTTTAATTTCTTCTTGTACTTCTACAACTCTAGTAGAAGATAGTTCCAAACCAAACTTTGCTGAACTTGCCACAATACCCGGCTGAGTAACCTGGTCAACCCGATCAATAAAATACACATTTTTATACTGCAGAAACTCGGCTTGATCCTTGGGCATCGAGGCATTCAAAGCCTGGACTTCGCGTGGGTTTGTCTTGGTGTAGAACCAGTAGTACATGGCCGGCCTACCTTGCTCACGGGTTATATAGACAGGCAGTTCCGGATTTTCTGTTTGTAACTTCACAACAGTAGCAATCATTTCTTTGTACCCATACTGCCACTGACTACTCGCTACCTGTGGATAGACTACTGAGTAGTATCGCCAAAATCCTACAAACTCGATTAGATATACACCAATAACTACCGCAACGACCGCAAATGATATCCAGTTCTTCGGCACTGCAAGTTTATAAAACGAGACTAATTCTTGTGATTTTGCAGTCAGAAACTGCGCCACAACTTCGACTCCCAACGCAACTATAACTAGAAATACTGGCAACGCCGCCAAGATACGCAGCGCATGCGGCGTACCAATGGTGAGAGCTGCAGGAATAATAGCAGCCACTACCCAATACAACAGGTAGATTCTTTCTGGAGATTTTTTTCTTAGCCAAACAAAAAGTCCTACTAAGAGAAATAGGGCTTCAATATGGTACAGTTGCCCATAGAACTGTAGTGAGTGTCGCAGATTTGCATCACCGTTCAAAAAGAGGAAGTCGAGTGAAAAATGAGACGCAAAGTTTGCAAGTACTACACCAGAAAACAAAACGTAGCGGTGATAAAAAATTCTTGATACAAGTGAGTTGTTAGCAGCTTCTTTAAGTTGATTGCTTCGTTCAATAACGGTGATGTCAGAAAAAATACTCGTTTCCTGAAAGCGTTGTGAAGTAGTTGCACTGCTGAGCGAAGTTAGAATTGGCAAAACGAGAACTACTAGTAGCACGATCGCTGCTCCGACCTGCCAGAGGTTTTCTCTCAGCAATTCTTGCAGTTGTTTCAGCCATGATAGAGTAGTGGCTTGAGTATTTTTGTAGAGGTACAAGATAGCTAATCCA
The DNA here is from genome assembly GCA_964443885.1 of uncultured Pseudomonadales bacterium. Taxonomy (GTDB): domain Bacteria; phylum Patescibacteriota; class Microgenomatia; order UBA1400; family PJMF01; genus OMIS01. Next base: position 10,784 of record CAYUES010000009.1, on the reverse strand, counting down.
ATCAGTTGGAGTGGCACGATCACTCGAGTTGCATGATAGGTGTACATCGACGCTGCAAATAAAATGACTGCCAGTAGTAAAGTTTTTAAGGCAACTTTTCTTTGTCCAACTGCTTGCAACGCAAAGTAGTTTGCCCAGACCAACAAAGCAGTCGCGCTCATCACTTCCCAACCTGCGCGAGAAAACTGCACAGCCCAAGGCGAAACTGCTCCTACTCCCAAAGCTACTAATGGTGACACACCAACTTGACGCGCAATCTTGGCTGTTCCAATAATTAATAGTAGGCCAGCAATAACGGTAGGTAGTCGCACTGCCCACTCGGATAGTCCAAAAAGCCACACAAACGGAACAACTACATAAAAGTATCCCGAAGGTTTCCAGTCACCAAAAGACTCGAAAGCCACGATCGGCAGTGAATTTCCATGATAATCCTTGCCGGTTTGTGCAATTGAGTAGGCATCATAGCCTAGTGCAACTTCTTCCCAATATAAACTCGGCGGAAATGAAGTTAGTCCGTAAACACGAACAAAAATCGCTAACAGTAAAATCGCTATGTATACAAATTTCATACCTACAACCAGTTTCTCTACTCCGTTATTCTACATTTACATAGAATGCAAATCTAATGTTTCCTGCAGTATCTCTAATCAGATGTGTCGGTTCTCTAGAATTGAACAAAGTACCTTGAGTGAGAACTACCAACGTGTTACTTCGCCCTAAATCACCTTCTGAAATTTTATCAGTAAACTCGTACTTAACCAATGAGCCACCTTGGTACCAGTGGGGATGAGTTTTCTTAGCCAGCAGCGCATAGATATACGGATGATCATACTCACTACTAAAAATAATTTTAGCAACTTTTGGTTTGCCGTTTTCACCTCGCTCATACTCCTTCGCTAAGGAAAATGCCGCTAGGTATCCTTCTTGAAAAGCTGCACTGTTTTTGTGTGGATACTCAGTCAGATAGTACTGCCAAAATGAAATGAATAAAACAATATGTAAAGCAAAAAGTGTACCGAGCACCATTTTAGTAAAATGAAACTCTGCATTACTTGGCAGTGAAAGTACTTTCGTTAGAAATCCATCTAAACCGACTACCGCTAATCCCAAAAATCCAGGTACAGCTAGTAAAGCTCTATTGGGATGGGGAACTTCATGTGTTAGTACTGCCGGTAGGAGCCCAATTAGAACCGCGCTTATACTCCAGATACCTATCTTACAGAAAATTGAGCTACTGCCAGTAACCGAGTTTTCTTTCTTGAAGCAGTACTTTACGGTAAATCCCAGTCCGAGAACTGCAAGCAGATAGGTTGTAAATAAAAGCACACCCCAACTACCTGTCCCGTGCCGCAGTGTATCAGTCGCACCAAAGAATAAAAATGAAGGTGAAAGATGTGCAAACAAGTTACTGCTGATAATTGTGAAGTACTCAGCCACTGACAAGCTCTCTGCAAAAATTAAAACCTCTGCCCGTTCCGCTCCATTTCCATAGATCGTATCAATAGCTAGTGGCCAGACTGTAACAAAGCCTACGACACAAGCTAAAACAATACTTTTCCAGTGCGCTAAAATATCTTTTTTAAAGTACAAAAGAACTGTACATACTGTCAGAAGTGGTGTAACAATTTTCGCACTATGATAAGTGTAGAGCGATGCCACCAAACTGAGTGTCGCAAGAGATGAAAAGATAAAAGATTTTGCAGAATCAGCATCTTCTTTTTTTATTTTCAAAAATAAAACGATAGAAAGCACTCCAGCAAGTAAAAATGTTAACGCCATACCAGATTCAAATGCAACCCGAGTGAAGTGAATGTGCCAAGGTGAGAAGGTAATAAGAAAAGCTCCCGCCAATGAGTACAATCTACGCTTACTGACTCCTTCTAGTAACTGGTACAAAAGACAGTAAACAATGATAACTGCAGCAACTCCACTCACTGCAAAAGGCAGTCGTATTCCAAATGGTGTTAGTCCAAACAGATGCGTAAACGCTCCTGAGACATATATTGCTAAAGGTGCTTTATAGTCGCCAAATGATCTAAAGGAAATCGGACGCGGCTTGAGCCACTCATCTGTTCCGTTTACCATAATTGAGTAGCCGTTGTAGCCAATTGCTGCTTCATCCCAGGCTAGTCCAGCCGGTAACTGTCCTAACTGATAGAAACGGAAAAAAGCAGCAAACAAAAGAATCACCAGTAGAATAGTGTGGCGACGTACAAATACTACTGCTCGTTGAGTCCAGGTTGCTTGCATAAAAACCTACTGCTTACTTTTATACAGCCAGTACGGCAGCCACAGTATGAACAAAAATCGTTGAGCAACGGTAGCATTTTTCCAAGTAAAGATAAAAGAGTTTCTCCAACTAATTCGCTGCATTTTCTGTTCACCAAAAACGTCCCGATGTGTTGATTCATGTTTGTGATACACCACTGCGTTTTCTTCAAAAAGCACTTGCCAACCGTTCTGTCGTGCACGAAACGAGAGGTCAATATCTTCCCAGTATGCTGGATAAAATGCTTGATCAAATCCTTCTAACGCTAACCACTTAGCACGATCATATAAAGCACTGCCCCCACTTGCCCAAGCTGTTTCACCGCTCGTAAAGTTTTTTGCGCGATTATGTTGAAACAAGCCCTGTTCAAAGTACAAAATATTTTTACCGCTCTTCTGTCCTTTTTGCGTATCTTCAAACTCCAAGCAACCGACTGCAAAAACTGCTTCGTCGTCAAAGTGAGGACGAAGATAATCCAGACAGTCTTTTTCAGGAACAACGTCATTGTTGCATAAGAAAACCAGTTCATTTTGAGCCAGCAAAACACCTAAATTAGCGGCACCAGCAAAACGCAAGTTCTGTTTAAGGCGAAGCGCAGTTATCACTACTCTTTTTGTATGGTGCTCAAGTTGAGCTTGAAACGCATCGTAGGCCACTAGATTTGGATTCGGGTAGTACTGCTTGGAAACAGTACTTGGCTGTAAAATAACTGACTCCAACTTAAACTCATCCACCAGCCAGTTTAAAGTTTCATCAGTTCCGTTATCATCAACAATCACCAGCTCATCTCCTGCACTCATCGCTGCCAAAACTTTTGGCAAATTTTTTTGCAGTAGTGCAACAGCATTAAAGCTAGGAATGATTACGCTAATTTTTTTCATACAGTAAACAATGCAGTAACTTTTTTACTAAACTCAGTTGCAGCAAAGTTGGCAGCTTGAGCGACTACTTGTTCTTGGAGTTTCTGATATTTTTTTTGATTAGTAATCAGGGCTAGCGTTTTACTCGCACACTCTTCAGGAGTATCCCAGTGGAGTTCTTCGTATAAATCACCCAATACTTCGCGCTGGCCACCTTTTGCAATAACGAGTGGCACCGTTGCCGCTGCCATTGCCTCAATAGTTGTAATGCCAAAATGTTCGACCTTTTCAGGTTGTTTCTCTTCATCAACTTCAAAACCCGTCGCATGCCAGTAGATAGCAGCTTTTTGGTACTGAGCAATTACTTCAGCACGAGAAGCAGTTGTAAAAAAATCGACGCTATAGTTTTTAGCACTTTTCTGTAGTTCATCAAAATAATCTTGATCTTCAACAGAACCCACAAACTGCAGCTTCCAGTCTTTCATTTCTCTTTGATGTTCGTCTGAAAGTTTTTTGAAGATACTCAACAAAATATCTTGGCGCTTGGCATGTAGCTGTTTAAAAAATCTACCCACATGCAAAATAACTTTTTCCTTCTTAGTTTTTTTAGTGAAACTATCAAGATCAACCATTGGATTAATCACTTTGTTTACTTTTACTTGCCAGTACTTTTCAATACTGTGCTTGGTAAACTCTGAGTTAGTATTAATTGACTGCCAACAGTGCAGTTTGACTGTATCTAAAACACTCAACTGTTGGGTGAACGGAATTTGAACATGGAGGTAGTTGTACTTTGCTAAACTAAAAAATAGCGAGCCGTCGGTCACGTAGTAAATCGCATCAAAAGTATTCGTCCACCATAATTTTTGAAAAAATGATGCTGTCGAACCTAACGGCGACGCTACAAAGTCTAGTGACTGCAATGACTTACCATAAAACTCTTCATACTTAACTTGGATTTTCTGCAGTTCTTGTTTGTCTGCTACGCCACTAATCCCGACAGATACTTGATGAGTTTTGGCCGCTTCTACCGCCACATCCAAAAGATGCTTTTCTCCCCCACCAAAGTGATTGGGGAAATATGGCGAGTAAAAACAAATCTGCATAGCTACTTCTCGGCTTTCCAAAGTTGTGAGATTTTCTCTTCTTCGGTTTTGTACAACTCAGGTATTGAAGGAGTTTGTTGGAGCTCCCAAACTTGGGCGTACACTAAAAACTTGTTCATTCCTTGAGTCAAGCCTTCTACCCAGCCAGCCTCGCCATCTTTATAGCCTTTTTTGAAGACTACGCGACGAAGTACTTCCATGATAGCTTTGCGAATCATCGTCAACACCGTTACTTTGCCAATGTTGGCTTTATGCAGCAACTCAGCTTCTCGGAAAGTCCAACTTGCTGACTTAAACAGACCACTTTGAATATCACGATGCGTCAAGTGAATGAGCGGTGCTTGCAAAGTGATCGTACTGCCTTCAAACTGTGGCGATTCATGCACAACGCCGGTCCATTCTTGTAAAACATCCTTTTTAAAAACACGAGTTACTTCATCGGTTTCCCAGCCGCCATACTGGAACTCTTTGCCAAAAAAAATATTACTCCGCTTCAATACAAAGACATCGGCAGAGTTAGTTTCGATGTGAACCAGAATTTCTTTAGCTAATGTGGGTGTAGTTCGCTCGTCAGCATCAATGTATAAAATCCAGTCGGTTTTGATGTGCTTGAGTGCTTCGTTGCGCAGCTTTGCGAATGAAGAGTGCTTGGCAGTAATCACGCGCGCGCCCTTTTGTTCGGCAATTTTAACCGTTTCATCGCTTGAACCATTATCTATCACTACAATCTCACTGCACCACTCTAAGGTGTCTATGCAGGCAGCAAGCATAGCTTCTTCGTTGTAGGCAATGATAACGGCGGTAATTGGTTGTTTGATCATAGAATGGGCTGTTTTCCATACTGAGCTAAAAGATAGTGCAATGCACCAAGTCGCTCGTACTTGCTACCAGTAAATACATAGCGTAGTAACAGTCTAACCAGAACGAGCTTGGTTTTCAATGAACCATACAGCTGAAAAAACAGCAGCCGGTTACGAGTTTGATAGTACACATGCAACCTCGAACCAGAGCCACTACTCGAGCCAGCATTAATGTGCCAAATCTTGGCGTCATCACAATAGTGAACTTCATAGCCAAACTGCTTAGTTCTCATATTAAAGTCAACATCTTCTAGGTACAGGAAGTAGCGTTTGTCCAGTAACCCCACCTTTTCAATAATTTCACGTTTAATCAACATACAACAGCCCGTCGCAAACTCACTGTTCTTTTGATGTGCAAACTGGCCTCGATCAACTTCATCGACTCCCCGATGAAAGGCTACCAGGTGATCCCAATCAATGCTACCACCGCCATACCAGAGCACATCACCGCGTTGATCATTTGTATAGCTATCGCCGTGATACTCACGTCCTTTGGCAAAGTAAATCTTGGGTGCAACAATGCCCGCTCGAGAATGCTTGGCGGCATGCTCAATAAGTATCTCAAAGGCATCTGGAGCAACCAGCGTATCGTTATTAAGAAGAATTACATTGTCAGAATTAAACGTTTCAATCGCGTAGTGAATACCTAAGTTATTGCCACCGGTAAAACCTTTGTTTGATTCACTGCGTAAAAAATGTACAGAAGCGGCGTTACTGAGCTCAGGCTTTTGATAGGGAGTCGTCGAGCCATTATCAACTACCACAATTGAGTACTCATTCTTTCGCAGGGTGATTTTTTCTAGACTACGCAAACAACTCGTTGTTTCTTCGTCAGAATTAAAGTGGACTAAAATAATAGATGTGTGTGTCACAGGAGTATTATACTCACATTCAGCGGCAACTACCAATTGTTATACTTTTTTTCGTATTGCCGCTACAAATGGGCCAATTTCTTGAATCATTTGTGCTCGACCAACTATAAGTAGTGCCCCGACATAACTCAGCCCACTTAGCAACATAATCAAAATTAATGATAGCCAACTTATTGGCAACAGTTGTTGCAAGCCCAAACCAACTCCAGCCAAGACCACACTACCCAAGAAAGGTCGCCAGATTTGGTCCCAAACTGACAACTCAACAACTCGCTTTATATATACAATTGGTAGAACTGAACTAAAGCCTATTAAGAGTGCTGAGACACTGACACCAGTAAAGCCAAAGAAGAAAATACAAATTGGAGTCAGCAACCAAGTCAGGATCGTCCAGAGTACCATCAATCGCAGAGTTTTATTAATCTCACCTACTGCATTCAAAGCATTGACTAGTGGAGAGGCAATCGCACTAAACAAAACACTGATCGTGAATAAAATGAAACTTGGCAGTGCAGGTAGCCACTGGTGGTACTCAGGCGTTAACAAAACCATTGGATACACATACACACTCATGCCTGCAATAATTGGGAAGATCAATAAACAGATAAAGAATAGTGATTTTTCAATCGCTCGTCGCAGGAGCTGTTTGTTATGTTGCAGTCTCGAGAAAGTCGAGAACGTAATTGCCATTACATTTTGAACTGTTAAGTTGTACGGATAAAGTGACCAGTTCTTTGCCCACTGAATAAATCCAAATTGATTAAGCGGGAAGTACAACCCTATCACCATAAAGAATAACTGATCTTTTACCCGAGCTAAGGCATCGTTGAGCTGAAACTTCATACCAATGCTTAGCAGGGTATGCAAAGCATCCTTATAAATTCCAACTGAGATTTTCCATGGTGCAATTCGATAGATGGTAATCACTCCCAAGACCGACCGAGCAATAATCGCATAGGCATAGGCAATCGCCCCTGCACCATTCCAAGCCATGTAAATCAAAATTGCGTGGAAACTGAGTTGCTCAATAACTTGTGGAATCACCAGTTTTGAAAAGTCGAGCTTGCGCTCAAGAATAATCGAAGGGATCGTCTTCATCGCAGCCAGAGGGAACGATAATGCTAGTGCGAAAAGAATCCAGTTGCCAGTAACCCCAAGTTTATCGGCAAAGACGCCAAAGTAAATCAATCCGCCACAGATTAAAACAATCGCCCATGATAAAAGTTGCTGGACTGTAAAAACCGTTGCATAATCTTGTTGCGATGGCTCATCTTTTTTCTGAATCAAGGCTGCTGCCAATCCAATATCCGAAAGAAAAATCAAAATGCCAATTACTTGCACGACCAGTCCATATAACCCGAAATCCTCAGGACTAAAAAATGCCCCCAAAATTAGAGCTGAACTCAACCCAACAGCCTGGAGTAAAATTGTCCGAGCAAAGTATGAAAATGCCCCACTCACCGACTTAGTTTTAATCGCGTTCATCGTGGCCGCTTCTTCTTCCTCAGTTGACTGAGTACTACCTGCGGGAGTTTGTTCCAATTCAATATCGCGCGGTAGATTTGATATACGGCTTTCAGAGATTGTTTTACTCGTATCTGGCATTGCTTCAAAGTCACTCTTGAGCCAAATAAATAATGCCCAACCAATTACAATCGAGATGCTAATCAGTGATAGTAAGTCAGCAACTTGCCGAACTGGTGAGGATCCAAATCTCACTATAAGCTGATGTTCACCCTCAGGCACCTGCACAGTAATAAGCCCTTCTGTTGACGTCATCACTGCTGCTTTTTGTCCATCAACTTGCACTTCCCAGCCTGGGTAGTTTGCAATATCCAGCGTCACTTGCCCCGCTGCAAGCATCGTTATATCTATGACTTTCTCTTGGGTTTTATCTTCTAAAACCTGCACATTTCCACAAACAGAAAATTGTGCGCAGTTGATGAGACTAGTTGAAACGGGTGGATTTTGAGGAATACCGACAGGAATGTAGTCGGGCAAGATTCCGCTCATGTGTTCACGAGTTTTTTCAGGAGAATCGTAGTACAAAGCAGGTTCATTATCTAAGTAATATTCTGGTCGGAAGTAGGCGTAGTTAACACCAATTGTTACGCTTAGCACCACTGCCGCACAAATAAGCAAAAGTTTTTTTGAAAGGAACGTGCTTAGTAGTCGCAACCCAACCGCCGTTACAACGCCAATAAAAATGAGCGCTGGCGAGTAGAAACGCCATGGGAACTGAATGAACGAAAAGAACTCGATCTGATCCCAGATCGGCTTTGCTTTGCCCAACGTCATAAAGAGTGCTAATCCGACTGCTGCAGCTGCTAGGCTTAGTACAAAAAGTGAACCACGCACCGCTATAGTCTTTTCTTTTGTTTTGATCCACTGCAGTAGTCCAAGAGCGCCAGCAACAGCAGCTAGCAAAACTCCGACAATTTGCCCATACCCTATGAAAAACGATAGTTTGTCATCTGGTCCCCACTCCGAGCCGCCATACGCCCAGCCTGGTCTGAGTAACTGCCTGATATAGAGGAAATGCAACTCATAACTAAAGTAACCACCGGTCGTTGAATCTTGAACACGAGTGAAGTCCTTTTCTGCAAAGGCTGGAACTACGTAGAAGCAAGCAGCCGCAACTGCCAAGACATAGATCAGGGTAAATCGTCCCAGATGTGCCAAGATCAGCTTCCAAATTTTTTCTGTACCTGAAGTCATTGCAGACCACTGGGTATACACGAACATGCCGATCGTCCAGATTGCGACAAATGGCACCGCAATCATGGTGAGCAAGTTATGACTGAGGAACATTGCTACTAAACTAGCAATCAAGATAAACTGACTGTACTTCTTGCGCTGCAAAACCAAGATCGTACTATAGATAACCCAAACCAAGGCCATAATGCCCCAAGTCTCACTCAAAGCACCACGAATATACATATTTAAAGCCCGATACGGAGCCAGGGCAATCAATGCAGCTGTCACCAACCCAATCAGCGTGGCATGTTTGGGACCAGCCAGCTTCGCACCAAGTTTATAAGCACCCCAGACAGTCAAAACATTTGCTAGCAAAAACAGCAGTTTAACACTCAAGACTAATGGCACACCTAATAGATACAGTATCGCTCCGACATAAAACGGCAGCGGCGCATAAAACTCAAAAAGTGGCATGCCGTAGCCATAGCCAAAGTTACTACTCCAGCGGACGGGAAAGTGGCCATCCTGCAGTGCTCGTGCCATCTCAGCAATCCGCACACCGTGCACAAAATCATGGGTAAAAAACATCTGTGAGTTCAAAAGTGGCCACGAACAAGCTACAACAATAAGTGTTAGCACCAGCCACTTCCAGAGGTTGCCAAGTTTGAAAAACTGCATTCATCTATTGTAACCTACTTACCTTTCTGCTGTCTCATGGTAAGATTAGAAGCACTGTGGCAAAGAAGCATCAAAAGCAACCAAATAAGAAAAAATCAAGTAAGCAAGCTCGTGCTACTAGCTCAAGTGATGCTGCTTCAAAAAAGTCTGCACCTCATCGAGTTAATCTCCCGCCACCAATTGAGGATAACTCTGCCCTGCCGGGTATACCTATGTCCACTCCGCCACTTTTTGAGTCGAATCTTGCAAAGACTGCTACAACCGACCGTACACCGTACCGTCCCAGCTCCGAAGGTCCAACGTTCTTAGGAATATTCCTGAAAGCGACTGGCTTAGCGTTACTCTTTGCATTTATTATGCTACTGGTGACGGCACTCGCTGTTGGGGGGTACGCCTACAGCCAGGTTCGTAAGTTTTCTCAGGCTAGCCAAACCCCAATCTCAGAGTTACGGACAACTGTCGAAGAAGGCTTAGCGGCCACGCCAACTAATACTAATGGTCGTAAAAATGTCTTGCTACTTGGTACAGATACCTTAGCTACTCGGGGCGATATTCCACCCCTCACCGATACGATGATTTTAGTTTCGATTGATCTCAAATCTGGCAAAATCTATACTATTTCCTTCCCGCGTGATATCTGGAGTGTTGAGTACCAAACCAAGATTAACTCTCTCTATTCGTATGGAATTGAAAAGTATCCTGATGAACCAGAGCGCTTTCCTCGGGAAGTGATTGAGCAAATGACTGGGGTACCAATTCATCACACCGTTGTCCTTTCAATGAATACGGTCGCAGCGGTGATTGATGCCGTGGGTGGCATCGAGGTGGACGTTCCACAAGGCTTCACCGATCCAATGTTCCCGCGCACAGATGTCGACGTGACTGTCGAACGCGATCCTGCTAAGTTATACGAGACAATTACGTTTGAAACTGGTCCACAAACTATGAACGGTGAGCAAGTGCTCAAGTACGTGCGCAGTCGCCACAGCGAGGGTGACACCGGTACAGATATTAGTCGTGGCCAACGCCAACAGCAAGTGATCGAAGCCTTGATGAAAAGAGTAATGAACCGAGAAGTCTTAGCAAATCCTGAGGTTGCTGGTACGTTATATCTATTTTATACACAAACCTTTGGCTCAGTATTTCCTGTCACAGAACTTCTAGCGACTGGCAAAGCTTTATATCCATATAGAGATAGTATTTCCCAACATTCGCATACACTTTCAATTTATCCAGAAGATGCAGCAGGCGTGTTAGTCAACCCACCGATTCCCAAGTACAAAGTCTGGGTCTATGAAGTCCGCGACGCCGAAAAATTCAAACAGGAAGTAGCTACAGATTTAGGAATCAAGTAACCATGGAACACTTACGCCCGCCGATTTCTGATAAAAACATGACTCGCTTGCTCGTCGTCCTTTGCGTCTGCCTTGCACTTGTGGGCG
>CAYUES010000008.1:20154-30899 GCA_964443885.1 uncultured Pseudomonadales bacterium | reverse complement strand
TAGTTGATGTCTCTAACGAATCAATTAACTCACTTGATTCCAAAGGTATTTCTTCACTTTGATCGACTTCGACACGAATTGCATCTTCTAAAGATAGTAATACTTTTAAATCTTCTTGAGAGTACCTTGAGTTTCTTAAGTTCCAAATCAGACTTCTATAAAACAACTGGATATCTCCTGCAGTATTGAGACATAGATTAAATAGTAACTGATCTGTTGGGAGGAGATCACTCGCTGTTTTAAGAGTTTTTCTGACTTCACTCCCTACTTCGTCAGGTCTCAATACTGCTTGCCGTAGTTCTTCCTTGTAGCAGTTAACTGTTTCAATTACAGGTGAGACAAACTTCTTCACTCTTAATAAAGGATATTTAATTTTAAATTTACTCTCTAAAAGAGCAATATTTTCTCTAAAAATATCTATCGTTCCTATGGCAAGCAAAATTGTTTTTAACTGATGTGCAGATTTTTCATCATATGTAAGATTCAGTGAATCTTCGTTTTCAACTGTGCTCGAAAATATAAAATTTGCAAACTCAATGATTGGAATAGTCGTTTGATTTTTTAAATTTTCCAAAGAAACAGTGCCAATTTTAATCACTAAATCGGGAATATGTAGTAAAAACACTAACTCACGATATTTAGCTGCAGCAGCTGAATTATCAGTATTTTTTTGCACAAAACTCGTCAAATCACTAACAGCTGTATGCATTTCTAAATGTATTGAAAGAAGTAATAGATAGCAGCTAAACAAGAGCTCACTATTTATTTCAGCAGCATCTTGATCAAGTTGCTCCCTTAAAGTATCCATCACATCTTCTATTTGATTTCTGAGTACATTAAGTTTGCTAACTTCATCTTTTCTTTTGGATAGTTCTTTGAGTTTTACGGGTGGTAATGAACTGAGCTGTAGCTGATCCTCTAAATTAAAGATTTGAGCTAGCTGATGATCTGCATTTGCAGCAATCCCAACCAGGCGCAGTCTTCCGTCAATTGGATACCTAAGGCCACCCGCATCAAATGTTGCTGGCCCTGATTTTATACGTTCCATGATACTGTGAAGTTATAATTATTTGCTCAAACCAAGGCGGTCGATGAGAGTGCGGTAGCGCTCTTCACTTCTCTCTAATAAGAAGTTAAGTAAGCGGCGGCGTTTCGCAACTTGCTTCAAAAGACCACGACGTGAGTGATCGTCTTTTTTATGTTGTTGTAAGTGACCAGTTAATTCTTGGATAGAAGCTGTCAAAAGAGCGATTTGAACTTCTGGAGAACCAGTGTCGCCTTCGAAGAGCTGATAATCTGTAATGATTTGGGTTTTTTGAACTTTTGTTAATGACATGGTATGCCTTTCATTGCCGATGTCTTGTGAAGTCAACCCTGACCAACAAGCATCGTAACCATTTATACTAAGGGGTAGTATATCACACTATTCTTCTATAATTGGGATCAGCGGATGCTCATACTCTAGTAAATGATATGCCGTTGCGTTATCTTCGTATGAAATACTTCCAATTACTGTAAAGCCAAGTTGTATTTCACAGGTTGATCGTACAACATACAGTGTTTTTTGTTCAGGTGGATAGACAGGCATTGTGCAACTACTCTCTCTAAATACATACTTATCAAATGCAAAGTCTTCTTTCATTCTAGTTTGATTTGAGTTCTGCAAAGCAGGTAGTAGTGAGGTATCACTTAAGACCAAATACATATATATATCTCGAACTGCCGAAATGTGTACTCGATCATACTGCGCTTGATTTTCAACTAACCACTCTGCAAGTCTAGTTTCTGCGATATTTCTATTCCAAGGGTGGTAGCGTGGTTGCTGCACAACAATTTGATGAGCATAGTATGCGAAACCCCATGCATATGCACCAATAATTCCAATAATTACTATCTTTGCGAAAACAAACTCTCTTTTACTCCAAATCCACAACATGGCTTGTACAATAAAAACCAATGCCGGAATCAACAGTGGAAAAGCTCTAATCATACTGGGGATTTCTAGGGCGGTTAGTGCAGCAGGTACTGGTGCTACTATGAACCACCAGAGCATATATACCATATGACGACGATTTTTAAGAGAATGTAGCCCCAAGAATATTCCGAGTGGCAAAAGAAGTACTTCAATGTGGTAAAACAAACCATGGAAAGGCACCGCATATCTTGTAGGCTCACCACCAGTGAGAAACAAAAAATTAATGGTGTAGTGCTGTGTGTATGTATCGAGAACCTGTAAACCATAGGCGACAATTTTATTATAAAAAACTCGCATAACCAAAATTGGAGAAGCACCGGTCGCAGTACGAATCTGCTCTTCCATTATTAGCTGCGGTCCCTGCTCGTGTAGAAATCCGATTGATTTAAAGCGTTCCAAACTTTGTGAGAACGCAAAAGTAATAACTACGGCTGTAAGAAAAATAGCCCCAGTAAGGTATGCGTGTATCAGTTTGCCTGGGACTGTTGATTCACTTTTTTGTGTTGGTGATTTTTTTTGTGGAAACACAAACAGATCAATGAAACTCCAACCAACAAACAAAAGAGGTAAAAATACTTTTGCTGAATGATACGAGTACATCGCCACCGCATTGGCAAGGATAAATACTACTCCCCACAAGATACGCCGTTCTTTTTTTTGCAAAATATTGAGATATGCCCCAATCGCCAGAAGTGAAAAGACAAACGCCAAGATAACTTCTTGAGTGGAACGCGAAACAATAATGTGCCACGGAGAAACTAACAAAAGTAAACTCACGATAGCGGCATGATTTTTGGGGAGTAGCAGTTGTAAAACCCAGTACACCAACAAAATTGAGATACCACCTAAAACTGCCGCTGGAATACGCGAAGCGGTAGTGGTCGGACCGAACGCTGCCACAAATGGAGCTTGCAGGTACGAGTACAAGGCAGGTTTTGAATCAATAAGTGATCCAAACCAAATTGGCAGTTTGTTTCCATCTTCGTCTCTTTGTGTGTGAACCAAACTATATGCATTAAGCAAAAATGATGCTTCATCAGCGTGTAAACCCTTTAGGATTGAGCCCAAGTTAGACAGATGGGTGAATGAAAAAACTGCAACAAGAAATGCTATCGCTAGATATGTGTAGATACTTTTTTGGAAGAGCTTAAATTTCATGTGATTCTATAGCAATAGGATTGTCTGTAGCAGCCTATCAATTATAGCAACATTTTGAAGTAAGTTTGTGAATAAAACAAACACAAAGTAAAAAAGCTCGCAGCGAGATGCGGCGAGCTTTTAAACTTCAAAAGTTGGAGACCACTTTTAGTCAATAAAGGTGAGCGCAATACCTTTTTGGTCTGCGCGACCTGTACGACCAATGCGGTGAACATAGTCTTCGTATGTCTCAGGAACTTCGTAGTTCACAACGTGAGTAACGTTTTTAACGTCAATTCCGCGTGAAGCAACGTCTGTCGCTGTTAATACTTGGATTTTGTTCTTCTTAAATTGTTCAAGCGCTCGTTGACGTTGAACTTGAGACTTGTTTCCATGGATGGAAGCAACTCTAATACCACGCTCATAGAGAGTTTGAGTCAATTTTTCGATACCGTGCTTAGTGCGTCCGAAGATCAGCACTTTTTGCCAGCTTTCTTGAATCAAAAGTTCATGAAGAACTTCGATTTTTGAACGGCCGTTGGTACGGATAACATCTTGATCGACGTTTGCCGAAGCATTGATCGCTTCAACTTTTACCGTAACAGGGTTACGTAAGAATTGTTGCATCAGGCCTGCGACTTTACCCGGAATTGTTGCTGAGAAGAACAGTGACTGTCTTTCAGGTGGCAACTCACGGACGATACGCTGGATGTTCTGGATGAAGCCCATATCGAGCATGCGATCGACTTCATCAAGAACGATGTTTTGGAATCTATTAAAATGCAAGACCCGTTGGTCTGCCAAGTCTTCTAGTCTTCCTGGGGTACCGATAACAAATTGAGGATTTCGACGAAGTCCTGAAATCTGTCCACCCAGCCCCACGCCACCAATACATAACACTGAACTAAGTTGCAGTTCACCAGCGAACTGGTGTAACTCGTCTTCAATTTGTAGTGCTAGCTCTCGAGTTGGAGCAATAATCAACACATTCTGTTCTGGGTTTAAGGTGACTTTATTAATGAGGGGAATCAAGAACGCGGCAGTTTTACCTGTACCCGTTGATGCAATACCCACAATATCGTTACCTTCCAATATAACTGGAATAGCTTGATCTTGAATTGGTGTCGGTGTAATGTACCCGCGGCTAGCAATAGCCCGGTGTAGTTCTGGAGTTACAGCAAAGTCGCTAAACTTATGCTTTGGTTCATAGACTACTTGCTCTTCTGCTGTTGCCTTGCGGACAAAAAGCATCGGATCAATGTACTGTCCTCTATTACGAGGGGAACGTCTCTGTCCGCCAAATCCACCAGAGCTTCTCTGAGGACCACGACCAGAACGTTGTTGCGAATATCGTTTCACAATAACTTTCTTATGCTGAAAAAAAATAACAATTTGGGGGAAGTTTAACGTTTTAAAATTAAAGCTAACCACAGACGCACAATTACAGTCTGTGCATCACTTTTCAGTCATTAAAGGAGAGTATAACAGAATTGAGAGAAATGTCAATGATTATGGGATATACTCTGGTGCAGTAAGGGTTGCTGCTTCAGCGATTCCTACTCGTCAGCAATTGTGTAAGCGACGATGATGTCACCAACTTGGAAGTCGAGTTTGCGGTTTCTAAACGTAAAGCCTGCTTCATTCTTAGTTTTGACTTCATCGATCTCTTGTTTGCCGTGCATCATACTCTTGATCACTGGATTCATGATAATTTCGTCACCACGCTTGAGGTGCAGTAAGTCATTTTTGCGGATTGTGCCTGTTTTAACTTTGATACCAGCGATGCGTTCACCGCGCATCTCAAAGATCTGTTGAATCTCGGCTTCACCAGTCACGACTTCATCAATCGTGCTATCCATCAATTTGAGCATTTGTTTCTCGAGATCTTCAATTAAGTGATAAATAACATCGTATTGTTTGATACGAACACCGACGTTTTTGGCATTGAGTTTGATGTTATTGGGAACTTTGATGTGGAAGGCGATAATTAATGAATCAGTAGCTTGAGCGAGTTCAATATCACCGTCAGTCACTTGGCCTAAACCTGAGCCCACCAGATCAACGTTGTCATAGTCTAACGTCTGAGTAATTGCCTCGAGAGTGCCAGTAACGTCAGCTTTGATCAATAAATTCAGTTTTTTCTTCTCGCCCATCATGGCGGCAAAGTCAAATCCCACATCAGCAAGTTCTGAAGCTCCTGCTTCGGCTGGTTCACTAGCATCGGTTTCGGTAGTCTCTGGTTGGTTGGCTGCATCTTGGGCAGTGTAGTCTGCTGCCGCATCACGAACAACATCACCAACTTCAGCAACTTCTTTAAGACCAATGATTTCAGTTGGTGTACCTGGCAAAACTGCTTGAAGCTGTGCACCTAGTTCGTTGGTTAACAAACGAATTCGACCCTGCGCAGTGGGGGTATAGATATCTTGGCGAGGTTTGAGGGTACCTTGTTGAACAATCACACTGGTGACGGCGCCACGGCGTGGATCCATTGAAGACTCAATGACGACTGCCTCAAGAGGGGCATCTGGATCAGCTTGGTAGTTCTGGAGTTCAGCAATCAGTGCCAAGTTTTCGAGCAAGTCATCGATACCTTTGCCTGTTTTGGCAGAAATTTCAATTGCATCGATGTCACCACCAAAACCTTGAACGGCAATGCCGTGCTCGACCAATTGTGACTTTACTAATGTTGGATCTGCAGCTGGCACGTCCATTTTATTGATAGCAACGACCACCGGCACTTTTGCAGCCAGGATGTGACGAATTGACTCGATAGTTTGCGGTTTCACGCCATCATCAGCAGCGACAACCAGGATAATAATATCGGTAACCTGAGAGCCGCGCTGGCGCATTTTGTTAAATGCCGCGTGGCCTGGAGTATCGATAAAAGTCAAAGTATTGCCTGCATGCTCAACTTGATAGGCACCAATGTGTTGCGTAATACCACCAGCCTCACGCGCTGTAACGCGAGTTTTGCGAATATAATCGAGCAGTGAGGTCTTGCCGTGATCGACATGACCCATGATCGTAATAACTGGTGGTCTTTTTTGTAGAGCCATAAATTTTATTTTTTCAATTTTATTCGGTTGCTTCTCTATCTACTCTTGGTTTCCGCTTGAACTGTGGTTCGTTTTCTTGATCAGCTTCGAAGGCAGTTACTTTAGCAGTCAAGATTTTCTCTTGATCTGCTGGGAGTTCAAACTGCGCCCATTTATCTTTAAAGCGAGCTAAGTCCATCACTGTGGTGAGTTTGTGTTGAATGAGCTGCTCACGAGTCTCGGCAGTGATACCATCAAAAGTATCAATTTCGTACTCTTCAAGACCAGTCGCACTTGATTGAACTGCGCCAGCCGCTGACTTGACGGTGATTTTATACCCACTTAACTTGGCAGCCAAGCGGACATTTTGTCCACCGCGACCGATGACGAGTGAAAGTTGATCGTCAGGAGCAGTGACGGTTGCAATCTTGGTTGCAGTATCCAACTCGATTTTCAAGTTTTCTGCTGGAGCTAACGCACCTTGCAGTAAAGTTCTTGGATCTTCTGAGAAAGGAATGATGTCTAAGCGCTCGTTGTTCAATTCACGAATCACTTCTTGGACACGCACACCGCGTTGGCCGACACAAGAACCGACTGGATCAACGCCTTCTTGGGTGGACTTAACAGCCAATTTTGTGCGGACACCAGCTTCACGAGAAATCAAAGCAATTTCAACAGCACCAGAAGCAACTTCTGGAACTTCGCGCTCAAAAAGTTTAGAAACTAGTAACTTATCAGCCCGAGAAACGATCACTGATTTACCTTTGTGGGTATCGCGAATTTCTTTGATTAAAACAGTAATACGGTTGTTCATTTTATAGAACTCACCGCGCATCTGCTCTTCAGGTGGCATGTAGCCTTGGCCACGACCAATATCTAAAATGACGGTCCGACCATCCATGCGCAAGATTTGTGCAGTGACGATCTCACCTAGTTTTTCTTGGTACTCACCTAAAATCTGATCTTTTTCAGATTCTCTGATTTTTTGTAAAATAACTTGCTTGGCAGTTTGAGCAGCAATCCGGCCGAAACCTGCTGGAGTAACGTCTTCAGCTTTTTTAGCATCCCACTTTGTAACCTCGAGGGTTTCTTCATCGCGCTCTAATGCTGGCGCTTTATAAATGACTGATTCACCAGTGCCTTCATTGAGCTCAGCATAGTAGTGAGACTCTTCAGGAAGCGGACCATATTGTTTGCGGTAGGCAGAAACTAATGCTTGTTTAATTGCTGAATAAATTGACTCAACAGGAATTTTACGCTCGTTAGCAATTTGATTAATTGCTGCAGAGAAGTCTGTTCTTACCATTTTTGGATCTTGCATAGATACCTTCTAAATAATTGTACAAAGTGCTTTTTTAACAAAAAAGGGCTGATTATCTAATCGCCCCTTCCCACTAAACTGTATTATACATCTTTTTGTCAGAAAACCAAGTGAAGTCTGAGTGTCGTATATCCTAACTAGGATAGTACTTTAGACTTGAGAATACGGCTCAGGAAACTCATTACTAAGAAGAGTGATCTTTATATAAAACTTCTTTACCTTCAAAGGTTTTTGCTTTGTATTCCTTTTCACCTACCTGTTCTAGCCACATCACTGGGACTTTACCAAATCCACCTGGTAAATCGAGGACATACTCTGGCATGCAGATGCTCGAAAGTGTACCACGCAGTGCCTTAAAAATATTTTTACCTTCTTCTATAGAAATTCGAAAGTGTGAAGTGCCTTCTGCCAGATCTAAATGATGCAAGTAATACGGTTTGATTCCTGCTTCCAGTAACTGTGTAAAAAATATTTTAAGTGTCTCTACAGAGCTATTTACGTTTTTAAGTAATACTGATTGAGAAAGAACTAGTACCTTTCTCTCGAGCATTTTAGCGACTAAACGTGTTACTGCTGGGGTAATTTCATTGGGGTGGTTGATATGAATGACGATGATTTTTGTGCCAACAAACATTTTGACTACATCTAGCCACTCGCTCGTCATGCTGTCTGGATCTACGGCTGGGACGCGGGTATGAAAGCGCCAGCGAGTAATATGAGTAATCCCGGCCAACTGACGGCGAATATTATCTAAAAACGCCACTGGAAATGTACCTGGATCGCCACCTGAAAATATAACTTCTTGAATCTCAGGATGAGCAGCCAGATATTTTTTGATGGCTATAAAATTGACTGGGCGGACTTTACCAACTACTTCTCTTCTAAAACAAAAGCGACAGTGAATCTTGCAGTGTGATGTCAGGAACAGTAAACAACGATCAGGATAGCGATGAATTAAGCCTGGTACGACTTCGCGATCATGGTCACCAATTGGGTCACTCAATTCGTACACTTTACGGTTGGATTCCTGTACCTGAGGCATAGCGATCAAACGCAGTGGATCTTGCGGATTTTTCCAATCGATTAAATCGGCATAGTAGTAGGGAATACGGAGCGGAAAATTAGCTATACCACTTGTTTCACTTGAATTGAGGAAGTTAAAATTATTTTGACTATCTGTGGTCCTAGTTACTCCAGTATCACCATATCGTAGCCGCCAGTACTGTTCTAGTTCCTCCAACGAGGAAATCCAAGTTTTCATAAGATTGCAAACAATTTGTAATGGGAAATATGTTCTAAAATATTTTTACAGACCAGCTTCTCGCAAAGTTTCGACTGCCTTTTTCTGTTCTTTACTTAATTTTTCAGGCACTTGCACAATGAGGCGAACATACAGATCACCTTTGCCACCATGTTGTAAGTGTTGCACCCCTTCACCACGCAAGCGAACCAAGGTGTGTGAGGCTGTCCCAGCACGAACCTTCAGTTTTAATTTTTGGTCAATTGTCTCGACTTCTGTTGAGCCACCGATAGCGGCCATTGAAAATGAAATTTGATGATCAATAAATAGATCGTAGTCTTGGCGTTTGAATCGTTTATCAGGGGTAACATTGATAGTGATATCAAAATCATTGAATCTCATTCTGGTACCATCGTCAGCACCAGGAGGGACTTGAATCGTATGATTTTTACCATCAATTTTAACTTCTTTTTTAGTGCCCTTTACGGCTTCAATAAATGAAATCGTCAAAGAGTAGCGAGGCCGACGGGCAGCTTGTGAAAAACCACCAAAGCCACCGCCTCCAAAGAACTGTTCAAAAATCTCAAACGGATCTCCAAAGTCAACTTCTGGCCCACCAGCACTGCCGTATGATTTATAACTGTACGAGAATGGCCCGCCTTGTTGGAAACCACCCGCAAATGGATTGCCACCCATGCCTCCAGCACCATCAAAAGCAGCGTGACCAAACTGGTCGTACGTTTGTTTTTTTTGAGGATCAGAGAGAATTTGATAGGCTTCGTTAATTTCCTTGAACTTCGTCTCAGCTTCTTCCTTTTTATCTTGATTGCGATCAGGATGCCACTTAAGTGCCATCTTACGATAGGCAGACTTAATTTCACTGGCCGGAGCGTCTTTTTTTACACCTAAGATTTCGTAGTAATCACGTTTTGTTGCCATAACTAAATGATTGTAACATTTTCTCGAGAGATTGTTAAGCAATTAAAGTTGTTGTTTGCTAAGTTTTAAAGAGAAATACAACTATGAAAACCGCTGCTGCAAGATCACTGCAAGGGCAGTAATTCCATCCTGCCAGGTAATTTTCTTGCCTTCACTAAAATCTCGTCCCACATAACTAATCGGCACTTCGTAGATCTTGATGCCTTTTTTGAGGATTTTGCAGGTAATTTCAGGCTCAATCTCAAAGCTATTTGCGGTCAGTTCAAGCTCTCTAAACAGTTGGGTGGGAATAACTTTATAGCACGTTTCCATGTCTGAAAGGGTGGTGTTGTACAACACATTAATCGTGAAGTTCAAAAAATGATTGCCGACCCAATGCCAAAAAAGTAAGTTGAGATGTGGTCCAAAGAAACGTGAACCGTAAATAACTTGGGCTTTGCCTTTTTCAATTGGCTCGATCAAACTCTTAATATCTTCTGGATCGTACTCAAGATCAGCATCTTGAATCAAGACATAATCTTGGCGCGCTAGCTGCAAGCCAAACCGGACCGCACTCCCTTTGCCACCATTTTCTTTATAGAAGTACTTGAGTTTGGGGTTTTTAATTTTTTTAATGACTTTTGCTGAAGTATCTGTAGAACCATCATCTACCACAATTACTTCTGCGACAGAGCGCACTTTGAGCAACTTTTTGAGGGTTATCCCAACGGTGGCGGCCTCATTATAGACAGGCATCAGTACTGAAAGCTTCACTTTAGACATGTCGCTATCATACCAATTTTTTTTGACTCGACTAGCGCAAATTCATCTAAACGGTGCTAGAATAAAGTTTGTGTTCCATGCATAACATAAAAACCCTCTTACCACGTATTGGCTCAGTTCTTTGGCAAGTTGTGTATTTCATAGTGAATGTTGGAATTTTATTTTTAACTGGCGGCTTCCTATTTTCTAATTGGGAATACCTGCTCGATCCATTTTCTCGCAATACAGAGAGGATACCTTTTGGAACTGATGTGGTCATGCAGCTTCATCCGCCTTCAATTATTGATTACTTGCAAGTCATTATTATTGTTCTTTGTCTGATTACTCCAATAATTG
>CAYUES010000008.1:0-20144 GCA_964443885.1 uncultured Pseudomonadales bacterium | reverse complement strand
CCATTTTCTGTCAAAAAATTTTCGGGTGCAAAAGGAACTGCCCTTTTCTTATTTGCTGTTGAAGTGCCGTTATTTCTAATCCTAGGAAGTTTAAACAACAACTGGCTTTTGGGAACAGTACTTCCATTTGATAATTTATTCATTCAACTAACACTAATAGTACTAGTTAGCCCTATAATTACCTTGTTACTTTCACTTCACGGACCACAACTCAGTAAAGCAAAGGCAGCAGTTTACCTTGTACTACAAACTATTTTTTTAACATTAGTTAGTTATGCAGGCATTTTATATCTTTTTGTTGTTCCTCCACTTATGGCGATGATGACTCAAGGAGTTATTAACTCGTATGATCCGGTGGAATACGTTTCACACTATGCGAGAAACTACTCTTTCTGGGACTTATTTTATCCAGTACTACTCTACTATATCTTGGGAATACTATTACTGGTAGTTTTGCCATATGTACTACTCCGTTGGATGATCGTCAGAACTCGTTTCCTATATCATGCTTTCAAATTACAGCATCCCGGTAATACTGCTATATATACTTTTTTGAGCGTTATTATTTTGACAGGAGTGATAAGTTTTTGGTTAACACGGCCACCTCAATTGCGGTACGTAACTTTGCTCGATAGATACACACAGCTAGCAGCGGATACAACTGCAACTGATCAATTTGCCCGAAAACAACAACTTGTGCGTGAGCTACAAACAAATCGAACCGCTGCTATACAAGAATTGAAGTACTTGCGGAATGCCTACGAGAGATATCCAATCCGCCAAGATTTTTCATTAACAGAAACAATGGATGATTTTTATGAAGACATGATTGGAGCGCCTACTTCTTTTCAACGAATAGTTGATGCAACATTTATGGTTGTTGCCCAACCTTTTGTACTTAATACATCAGGAGATTTTTTCCAGCAGTATACTGAAAACTCCGGAGACTATGCAGAGCTTGCCAGAAACTTGCTTGCCTATGATGTCTATTCTGACCAAGGGCTGACATACGATGCTAGAACAGCCCAGAATTTTTCCCAGATTAGCTTAACTGATCGCTCGGTTACGATCACAACTCAACAGGAAGATCGTTTGGCACTCGTTACTGTTACCGATTCCTTTAGTAATACTTCTTTTAGTGATCAAGAAACCACTGCGGAGTTTATGCTGCCAGCTGGCTCAGTTGTAGTTGACTTAAAACTTGGTCTGAACTTAGAGTTTCCAGGTCTTGTTGCACCACGCGGAGCAGCCAGAGCAACCTACGAGTTTGAGTTGCGTCAACGTCGTGACCCGGCATTGCTACAGCAAGTTGGACCTGATCAATACCGCTTGCGCGTCTTCCCCGTACCACAAAAAGGGCAACAAAAAGTCCAGTTTTCGTATATTACACCGATCGCACCTGAAGGATATGGTTTACCAAAATATATAGCTGAAAATAACTATACTAAAACAACCACTTCAAACGGAATCACCTCAATTGCCATAAATGGTAGCGCTGTTAACTTGGGTACCGATACTTCATTTGTGAAAACTACTCAAGATTTCTGTAATCTACAAGACGGCAGTTTAGGAACTACTACTTCCTCGTTTATTATTGCAACTACAACATCCCGTACCTACCACTGTACTTTGCCTGACGAGAAACTTGCCCTGACAGCACCAGTTGGAAAGCGTATTGCGATTATGTTGGATGTCAGTAATGCCAACAAACAGGTAGCATATACCGAAAATTTGATAGAGTTTTTTGCTAAAAATGCTGAGATCTTACAGAATAACACTATTGAGCTGTATCAAGTGAATACAAGTGTTTCTGAACCTACTCGATTGACACCTCAAAACTTTGCAGCAGCGCTGACTGACATCGTTTGGTTTGAAAATGGCACATTCACAAAAATGCTTTCACTCAGCCCGAGTGACGTTGATGCTGTTTTCTTTGTCACCAGTTCGAGCAGTCAAAGTGCTGGTACTGAAGAAGTATTTGAAAAAATTAAAGCATTGCCAGCTCTGTACCTTGTGTATCCATTGTATGAAACTGCTCCAGATTGGGAACCAAGTACCAGTGAAGTTTTATTTAATAAAGAAGTTTATGTTAGCCCTACTATTGAAGATGCTTGGTTACAGCTGATACACAATGAAAGCTCTACAACCACGGGAACCGTGGTCAATTCATCCTGGCAAATCGTCACCGTGACAGGAGAAACACTGCTTGGTGAGTTGTTAGTTACTAGCTTCGATGCCAGTACTATTGCCACCGACTTTCCTGAATTATTTAAGAACTTTAGTAAACTGCGCGCTCAAATGTACAGTTCTGCAGCTGGTGTGAATTTACGTAATCCTACAGACGGTGAGTTGGCTGTTTTAGACCTGTTGAGTACGCAGGCCCAACAACTGCATGTGGTAACTCCATTAACCTCGATGATTGCTTTGGTAAATGATCAGCAACTTGAAAGATTAGAAGCGAATAGTGAAGCTGCCAATCGCTATAGCGACTGGAGTAATCAAAATAATGCGCGTAACTTTTCAGGTCGAGGAATTATCAATCCAGCTGTGGGTGGTATTAACCCAGGCAGTGGTTGGAGTAATTCCAACTCAGGATTAGGCAATTTTTCAGCAGAGTCGTTAACTGGTTCCCAACCTAGAGCTTTGCCTAGCGAGTCAAATTCTATACTATCCGGACCAACTGAAGATGATTTTAAAGATAGTAACTACCTTGCTGCTGAAGAGTCAAAAATTAATAATAAGTTTGTAATTTTTATCGTGAGTTGTGTGGGCTTTATTATACTTATTGTTGGAATTATTTACTTCAAAAAAAGACGCACTGTAACAACTCAGTCAGTAGATGAAACTGCAGTTAATTAGTTAAAAAGATAGTTAAAATAATTTTCACTACAGAATGATCTGAGTTTTTTACTTAAGTTTTATTTACTTTTTTGTGATTTACCATCAAAAAGCCCCGCATTATGCGGGGCTTTTACTTCAAGTAACTAGTACTACACCTAATTACTCTTTGATAACTTCGCCTTCTTCGGCACTGCCTTTTTCTTTGTCAGCAGCTTTTTTGTCTGCTGAGTCTGCAGTAGCGCCTTCAGTTGCAGCACCTTCTGCCGCACCATCTGGACCTGCAGTCGCTCCGTCAGCTCCTGGTGTGGCGCCTGCTTTCTGCATTGCTTCACCAATCTTTTGAGCAGACTTAAACATCTCTTCAGTAGCTTTGTCCAAGTCTTCTTTGGTAGCACTCTCTTGAGCAGCAAGTTCTTTTAGTTTTTTGACGTTCTCTTCGATCTCGGTTTTGTCTTTTGGATCAAGTTTGTCGCCATAGTCTTTGAGCTGCTTTTCGATTTCAAATGAAACACTGTTGGCGTGATTACGTGCTTCGATGAGCTCGCGTTTGCGTTTGTCATCTTCAGCATGCTTCTCTGCATCAGCCTTCATCTTTTCAACTTCTTCTTCAGAAAGATTGGTTGAGTTTTGAATCGTAATTTTTTGCTCTTTGTTGGTGTTCTTTTCTTTTGCAGTGACGTGCAGAATGCCATTGGAGTCTATGTCAAAAGTGACTTCAACTTGTGGCATCCCTCGTTGTGCAGGAGGAATTCCATCGAGGACAAAGCGGCCAAGTGAACGGTTGTCAGCAGCCATTTCACGCTCGCCTTGTAAGACATTGATTTCAACTTGAGTCTGATTATCTGCAGCAGTTGAGAAAACTTGTGACTTACTAGTTGGGATCGTGGTGTTGCGTTCGATCAAAGGAGTGCGAACACCACCTAAAGTCTCGAGTCCTAAAGTGAGTGGAGTAACGTCCAGCAAGACTACGTCTTTGACATCACCGCCGATAACGCCAGCTTGAACTGCGGCACCGATTGCCACCACTTCGTCTGGATTTACACCCTTGTGAGGCTCTTTACCAAAGTACTTCTTCACTTCTTCAATCACTTTTGGCATGCGAGTCATACCACCCACGAGCACGATCTCGGCCACATTTTTGGCTTCGACCTTTGCATCAGCGAGGGCTTTTTTGACTGGCTCGAAACTGCGTTTGATCAAACTATCGACGAGTTCTTCCAACTTCGCGCGACTCAAACTCATTGTTAAGTGCAGAGGCTGCCCGTCATCACCTTGCGTAATAAATGGTTGGTTAATCTCGGTACTTTGTGCACTAGAAAGCTCGATTTTTGCCTTTTCAGCCGCATCTTTAATCCGTTGCAGTGCTTGTGGATCTTTTGCTAAATCTTTGCCAGATTCTTTTTTGAACTCAGCTAAAATCCAGTCAATAATTACGTTGTCAAAGTCATCGCCGCCCAGGAACGTATCGCCATTGGTTGCTTTAACTTCAAAAACACCATCACCAATTTCCAGAACAGAGACGTCAAACGTACCACCACCCAAGTCGTAAACGACGATTGTGCTGTTACCTTTTTTGTCTAAACCGTAGGCAAGTGCAGCCGCGGTTGGCTCATTGACGATCCGTTCGACTGTCAGACCCGCGATCTCGCCAGCTTGTTTGGTGGCTTGACGCTGTGAGTCATCGAAGTAAGCAGGCACCGTAATCACCGCTCGGGTGACTGGGGAACCTAAGTAACTTTCTGCGTCGAGTTTTGCTTTGGATAAAATTTTGGCTGAAATTTCTTGTGGGGTATATTTTTTGCCATCAATTTCAACGACAGCCATACCGTCTTTGCCTTCAGTAACCACGTATGAAACGTGTTTGATGGCAGCTTGGACAGCTGGATCAGAGTACTTGCGACCCATGAACCGCTTGACTGAGTTGATTGTTTTTTTGGAGTTCAAAACCATTTGACGTTTGGCTGGATCACCGACGATCACGTCCTCGCCTTTGAAAGCGACGATTGAAGGGAAAGTATTGCGACCTTCACTGGTAGCGATAATCTTGGGACTTCCACCTTCCATCACTGCGATTGCAGAGTTGGTGGTACCAAGATCGATACCGATGATCTTGCCTGTTGCGGCTGGTGTTGTTGTGTCTGCCATGTTGCTCCTTTTATAGATGCTGTAAATAATTTTTTACGTACGTTGTAGTTCGAAATATACACAAATTTAGCAATTAAGTCAATAGACTGCTAGCTACTTTGTACTTTCTAATTTTCTACTTTTTTCCCATTACTACTTTGGCGTGTTGTAAAACTTTGCCGTTGAGGATGTACCCTCGCTTGACTATTTTGACAACTTTACCGTCTTGTTCGGTTGCTCCATCTACCAAATCCACCACTTCCATTGTTTCTAAGTCAAATGGCTTGTCCAGTACTTTGATTTCCTCAAGGCCGTGTTCGTTTAAAACTGCCCAGAGCTGTGTCAAAACCATGTCTAAGATACTATTTTTCATCTGCTCTGCCGTCATCGCTAGGTGCTCGAGAGGCTCTAGTAAATCACTCACCAGAGACTGCGTCGCGACTTTGACGACATGGCTGTGATCTTCACGGGAGCGGCGCTGCAAATTGGAGTAATCTGCTAAAGCACGCAGTTCATTATTTTTTGCCTGGGTGAGCTGTGCTTCTAAGGTTTCAATTTTCTCTGAAAGTTCTTGTAACTCGTCGTCAGAAAGTATGGCAGAGTTTGGGTTTTTACCTTGAGTTGGCGAAGCTGCAGGCTTCGATACCGTACCTGCTTCAGATTTTTTTGCTTCTTCTTGAGTTTGTTTTTGATCGTTCATACCATCTATCCTCTAGTCTCGTTTGTACTATTGTTTTGGGCAGATACTTTTGTAAATAAATTAGTCGGTCATCTCTTTTACCAGAGAGCGAATATACTTCATCATCGGAATGATGTAGGCATAGTCAAAGCGACTTGAACCAAGCACGCCAACCTGGCAGCGGAAACCTTTTACCATAAATGTCATATGAATAACACCAATTGGCTCGAGATCTTTATTGCCGAGCTCAGTTCCATAGATGACGTGAATTTGATTATCGCTACTCGAAAGGGCAAAAATTTCTTGGAGCACTTTCATTTCTTCAATGACTCGTAAAACCTGCCGCATCACATTAATATCATAAAACTCAGGCATATTTAGTAAATTTGCATAGCCAGCACTGAAAATTCTTTTGTCATCGATAATCGTTAAGCCCAGTGCTTTTGATTTATCTGCCAAGACTTTTGCCAGCTCATTAAGCATTTCATCGAGTTCATTTTTGGTGTGCCAGATTTTTTCTTTGGCTGAAACTTCGTCGGCAACTGAAAGTTCTTTTTCTTTCATTAATTCATTCACAAAAAGTTTGAGAGCAATTGGGGTGGGGACACGGCCAGCACTACTGTGGGTTTTTTTGAGGTAGCCTTGATGAGTGAGCTGGACCATTTCATTACGAATGGTGGCCGGCGACACACCAATGTTATATTTTCGATCAATGGTATCTGATCCGACAGGTTCAGCAGTTTCAATAAAGTCTTGAATGATCGCACGTAAAATCTGGATTTGTCGAGCGGTTAGGTCAATCATATATGCTTAAAGCGACAGTTTTCCAGGTGAAATACTAAGAAAATGTTGCTCCTTAGCAATAATATAGCTTGTTTGCTAAATTGTCAAATTTGTAAAAGTATGTCACCATGTAGTAACAAGCATGTCACGCAAACATCTCCCAAGTCGTCAAGCTCGCACTGTTATCTGGAAAGGTATTGGTTTGCTTGTTGTGAGCATAGCTTTATTGGCAGGTGTTTTTGGCATTACTACCGTTCGAGAGTTTATCTCAAGAGCAAACTCCGAGCCTGCCAACATCGTCGTCGATACGCAAGTAGTAATTGGGCCGCTGCCTCGCCCTTGGCAACACTTAGCCCAAGGCGGCGAAGCGTTTGACTGGCGAATTCAGCCGATTAGCTCACAGGTTGCGGCAGTACATCCTCAGTACATCCGGATTGATCATATCTACGATTTTTATGATATTGTCAAAGGCACACCTGGCAACTTAACATTTGATTTCTCGAAACTCGATGTAATTTTGAACGATATTCTAGCGACCGGTGCCAAGCCATACATTGCTCTTTCCTATATGCCACCGGTGATTAGTTCTGGCGACATCGTGGCCACTCCACAACGCTATGAGGACTGGCAGCTGACCGTACAGCGCACCATCGAGCACATCAGTGGCACGCGGGGGATTCCTGATGTCTACTACGAGGTTTGGAATGAGCCTGATTTATTTGGTGGCTGGAACTACTATGGTGATAAAAACTACCTCACTTTGTACGGAGCCGCCGCACGTGGTGCCCAAAATGCACGAGTTAGTCAACCTTTTAAGATTGGTGGACCAGCCGTAACTGCTTTGTACAAAAATTGGTTTGATGCGCTGCTCAACTACGCTAGTGAAAATAACTTGCGCTTAGATTTCTTCTCATGGCATCGCTACTCCAATGATCTTTCCCAGTTCCGAAAAGATATGACCGAAGTTCGTCAGTGGCTGCAAAAGTATCCGCAGTACCAACCTACTCTGGAGTTCCATATTAGTGAGTGGGGCCATGATAGCAATAACCACGCTGGCTACGACACTAATTTTGGAGCGGCACATACGGTAGCGGGTGCAATTGAGATGATTGGAGTAATCGACATGGCATTTATCTTTGAGATTCAAGATGGCAAAGATCCTGCTGGCCAAACACATTGGGGACGCTGGGGGATGTTTACTCATTCTGACTTTGGAGCTACAGCCAAACCACGGTATCGTGGCTTACAACTACTCGACTCACTGGGATATGAACGGCTGCAACTTTTAGGCAAAGGCACGTTCGTGAAAGCCGCTGCTGCCAAAGTTGATGAAACAACGTTCCAAGTAATCTTGGCTAACTACGATTCGTGGGCTAGAAATACAGAGACTGTGCCAATTACTTTTCAACGGCTTGAGCCTGGAACGTATCAAGTGACGAAGAACTACTTAAATAAACAAAAAGAAGTCAGCCAAGCGCAAACAACTGAAACAACCTTACAGGTATTAGTGCCAATGGGTGTGTCGGAAGTAGCCTTGGTGGAGATTAAGAAGCTCTAAACTTTTCCACCGCCTAGTTATTCCTGCCAGCCTTTTTGGACAGCAAAATCTCTGCCTGCATCACCTACAAAAAGTCGTTCTTGTGTTTCTGGGTGCACGACAAGGTGTCGTGATACAAAAGCATGCAGCCGCTCACCCGTTACTTGACAGTGAATTACTAGAAAATAATCAGTTCGTGCTTTATTGGTCGGCCCACTTTGTTGTAAAAAATACTGTGCTGGAAGTAGAACTTCTGGATAGATAGAGTATCTACGCCACCCTTGATCAAACAAGTCTTCAAAGTTGTCTTGCGCAGTAAGTCTCTTTGCAGTTGGGTTATCTTGTAGAAATTCTTGGATAGCAACTTCTCTTGTTACTTGGTCAGCTTCAGAAAGTTCATCAGCTAGATACACAGTAGTTAGAAAAAGGTACAAAAGATGATCTGAAGCAACTTTTTCTCTAGGCTCTGTTGTAACGGTTTTTTCACCGGCTGACACACCCATGAAGTTCAACCCTTTTTATTTTATTACTTTTTCTACAAAAGTCTGTATTTTATTTTGGAACTGCTCTTTTTTAAATTGTAACGCATGCTTAAAAATATTTTCACTAGAAAATTTTTGTACTCTAAATTTTTTAATTGCCGTACTCAGTCCAGCTACACTCAGATCATCAAAAAGTACGCCCGTTTTACCATCAATAATTGTTTCTTTCGGTCCGCCTGAGTTATGAGCAATGACTGGTACACCGTGGCCCATTGCTTCAATTGGTACAATCCCAAAATCTTCGTCTTCGACAGGATATAATAATGCCAACGCACCTGCATAAAGTTGATGTAGTTCTTGATCACTAACCGCGCCCATAAACTCCACCGTGCTGCCTGCTTGAGCTTCTAAAGCAGGTCGTAACTTTCCATCACCAACTACTTTGAGTGGAAGTTGTTGCTCTGTACAAACTTGAACGGCAAGTTCTGGATGTTTGGCAAACGCTAAGCGATTAACGTAGAGAAAATAATTTTGACTATCTTTTTCTTTTGTAGTTTGCTCATTAGATTTTTTTTGCAACTTTTCCGGCACTTCAACGGGCGGATAAATGACAGTTGAGTCACGACGATAAAACTTTTTAATGCGTTTGGCTGTTTCTTCAGAGTTTGTAACAAAGTGATCAACTTGTTGTGAAATATTGAAGTCAACAACTCGTAAATAATGATTAATCAGCGTACCTAAAAACTTAAACAGCGGATTTTGTTTCCAGTCGCTCATCGTGGCGTAGCCATACAAAGCGCGAGGAGGTGTGTGACAGTAACAAATATGCACTCCATTGGGGACTTGGACTGCTTTGGCGTAGTAGGCATTTGAAGACGAGATCACCACATCAAACTCCGAAAGATCGAGCGAACGAAAGGCACTCGGAGCAAAAATGCGAAATGGCGAGTGTAGCTTTTTATAAAATGGTAAACGAGTAATCCAGGTCTCACGAAGATCCCAGTCTTTGAAACGCGCCCAATGAATCCCCAAAGTTTTTGAGTTACTAAATGCGGTATAGACTGGCGCTTCTGGATAGAGCTCATGCAATGCTTCCAGGACGCGCTCGGCACCGCCGTACTCAATCAAATAATCATGAACAAGTGCAATACGAATCTTAGCCATCTGTAACTCACAAAAATATATTTACTAAACTTAGCTGTATTCTAGAATACTATTTTAAAATAGTGCATCCTGCACGCCAGCTTCAAAACTATCATCTGGCAAGAGCGGCACTAATGATTTAAAGTCTAGTTTTTCAAAAATTTTAACTGTCTCTGCTTTATCATAGTCAGAAACTCGACACGGTGATAGCTGGAACTCCACCGGCACATTTCGATCGATCTTAGCCAACTTCTGGCTCAAGTAGGCATTTTCTTTTTCTGCTACTAGATTTGCCAAAACTGCACCTTTGATAATTGGATCTTTTTGGGTGGGATCAGCTTCTAGCTCAGCAATTCGCTCATAAACACCCGCGAGATTTTTAAAAGTTGTAATTAAGTTGGCAGCAGTTTTGGGGCCAATTCCTTTAACGCCTGGAATGTTGTCTGAAGAATCTCCCATCAATGCTTTCAAATCAACAATCTGCGCTGGCGTGACCCCCATTTTTTCAACTACCTGGCGTTCATCATATTCGGTGTTGCCACCATACTTGCCCCGAGCGGGAATCCACACGTGAGTAGTGTCATCAACAAGTTGCAGTAAATCTTTATCACCAGTCACTACCAAACTCCTGACAGAAAGTGAATCATCCATTTGTGCTAAGCGCGTAACCGTGCCGATTAAGTCGTCAGCCTCGTAGCCTTCAAGTTCAAATTGAGGGATATTTAAAGCTGTTACGACGTCTTTAACAATTGCAATTTGATGCTTCAAGTCATCAGGCATCTGCGGCCGATGCGCTTTGTATTCCTTGTATTCTTGCGCACGAAGAGTCGGTTTTTTGTGGTCAAAGGCAATCGCAATATAATCGGGAGAGTACTCATGAATAGCAGTCAGTAAAATGCGGGCAAAGCCGTAGACCGCGTTTACTAGTTGGCCATCAGGTGCAGCAAGCGGCGGAAATGCATGATAGGCACGATAGATAATACCGTGGCCATCGATCACCATAAATCTTGAAAATGATCTGTCTTCCATGAAGGAAAGTGTACCATAGATTTACTGCAGAAGAGTATTTATTCTCTGCTTGCGCTTGAGAGATTTTACTCTAAAACTGAACCCCAAACATCTAGATCTAAATCATTCTGAACATTCCCTTGACTGTGCCTGCCAGAATCTTTATTTCTTTCTTTTTCACCTAGTGAATCCGGTATGTAGTCTGAAGTGTAGTCAGCGCGATTTTGTTCATTTTTTTTATACATTGCATCTTCCAAATCTGCAAGGGACTTTTGTCTTGACTGCTTTTTGAGTTCTTTTGTCATTCTTTTCATAACCGTAACTACGATACTCAGAATACGTTTGGTAAGTTTTTCGAGTGAGGAGAGTGCTCTATTAGAAATATAAAAAACTTTATTGGTAATAGAGTCTTTACCTGGCGAAGCAATATATAAAGTAAAAAAAACTTCCCCAGTTTGTGGCTCGAGCAGTGTAACACTATTCTCATCTGGATCTTCTTCTACCAAGAAAAGCATTCCACCATTATTGTGTTGATGGACGACTAGAAAAGTACCATCGGTTTCGTCAGAATCATCCCAGTCAGCTGCACTTCCAGATGACTCCCGAGCAACAATTTTTTCTACATCTATTCCCATTTGGGAAATAGTATCCATTACTACACCACTCACTCTACCCAGCGGTGTTTCTTTTAAAAATAAGTACTCATACATCAGTAGTGTCGCCTGTCCACCAAGTAAGGAAATCTTATCTAGTTCTTCAGCATCAGTAGCTAGAGGAAGTTCATCAGGACTAGAAGGCGGCTGATCATTTGAACTAGCTCCAGTGTGTTCTGATTCTTTTGACATTAATTACCAAACTTTGCTTTTGCCATATTCATCAAAGCGGTGAACTCATCGCCATCCAGACTTTCGACATCAAGCAGCTTCAAAGAAACTATATCCAGTTCCTTTTTGTACTTCTTGAGAATTTCGAGTGAGTGACGGCGGCCTTCTTCAATTAATGCTAAGACTTCAGCGTCGACTTTTTGTTGCAGAGAGTCAGAGATCTTTTGTGGCTCACCCCATGAACGACTGTAACCAGTTTCATACTGAGGATTGAAGTTCATTGGTCCAAGTGGACTCATACCGTAGTCCATCACCATTGCGCGAGCAATGCGAGTGGCACGATCAATGTCGCTACTTGCCCCAGCGGTTAATTCTTTGAAGATTAACTCTTCAGCAGCGCGACCACCCAAGAGAACTGCGATCTCATCGATCAGCTCAGATTTAGTAGTCTGTACTTTATCTCGCTCTGGTGGAGTCAAGGTGAAACCTAGTGCCTGGCCGCGAGAAACAATCGAAATTCGGTGGACTGGATCTGCGTGTGGTGAAACATGGGCAACGATGGCGTGGCCAGCTTCATGGTAGGCAGTCATCTTGCGCTCGTGTTCATCATGCAGGCGTTTTTTACTTGGTCCAAGTTTCACTTTCAAAGATGCTTCTTCGATGTCTTCAGTTGTAATTTCTTCACGATTTTCGCGAGCAATCGCAATCGCGGCTTCGTTGAGCATGTTTTCAATATCTGCACCTGAGAAACCAACAGTTCGGCGGGCTACTTTATCCCAGTTCACATTCTTAGCAAATGGTTTGGTCTGAGCGTGAATAGAGAGAATGTATTTACGTTCTTCAAGATCTGGTAAGTTTACCGTCACGCGACGATCGAAACGACCCGGGCGCACCAATGCAGGATCGAGCATGTCCCCACGGTTGGTGGCTGCCATCACAATCACGTTGTCATTTGGGGTAAATCCATCCATCTCGACCAAGATTTGATTGAGCGTTTGTTCACGTTCATCATGTCCACCCATGCTGCCATGACCGCGCACCCGCCCAATTGCATCGATTTCATCGATGAAAATAATTGAAGGGGCAAGTTTCTTGGCAGTTGCAAACAAATCGCGAGCGCGTGAAGCACCCACACCAACTAACATTTCCATAAACTCACTACCAGCGATTGAAAGGAACTGCACATTTGCTTCACCAGCAACAGCGCGAGCCAGCAATGTTTTTCCAGTTCCAGCAGGACCCACCAACAAGACACCTTTTGGCGTACGAGCTCCGACCTTTTTGTACTTTCGTGGATCGCGTAAGAAGTCGACAATTTCTTCGAGTTCTCGCTTTGCTTCGTCCATACCACCAACGTCTTTAAAGCTAGTGTTTTGCTTGCCTTTGACGAACAGTTTAGCTTTACTGCGCCCAATCCCCATAATCCCGTCTTGTGCTCCTCGAGCTTGACGGAAAATAAAGAAGAAGACACCAACCATGATTAAGATTGGCAGAATCGTAAGCAGTACGTCCCAGAGGATATTCCAACCAGAAACTCGAGTTACTTCAATGTCAGTTGCACTTAAATCAATGTTGGCGGTTTCAAAGACCGAAACTAGTTCTTGATTGTCTTCTTTTCTGGTGACTTTTTGAGTGTCGTCATCGTAGGTAATAGCTAAATCATTGCCTGTCACTTCGATTCGTTTGACTTTGTCATCACGAACGTCTTGGACTAACTGAGATAAACTAATTTGTTCTTTTTCACCACCACCTGCTAACGAAAAAATAAACGGCAAGAAAAGGAGCGCAATAAAGATATATAGCAGCCCTTTATTCCAGTTCGGACCGAGGTCAAAGGGTAAGAATGATGATTTTTTAGCACCGTTTTTGGGTGATTGAGGTTGTGTTGGTTGCGGGGATTGTTCCATGGTTGAATCAGCTTTCATAAATTGTTTTGCTTGTTTTTCCTGAGTTGGGGTTTTTACTTGATTTTTTGGGGAAGATTTTGCCATAAATTGAAATTCTTACAAAAGTTAAAGTCTGCCCATTTTAACATATCAAACCCGTAGTTACTGGTAAGATTTTTGTAATAACCGGATTACGTTATCTGACTATATCACCATTTGGAAGAGCTTTGTCTGGATGTATCAATGCAACATCATCACTACCAGCCGCAATAATCATACCTTGGCTCTCAACACCGCGAATGGTGCGTGGTTCTAAGTTAGCTAGATACAGAACTTGTTTGCCAACGAGCTCTTCTGGGGTGTACCAAGGTTTAATTCCAGAAGCGACGGTGCGTTGCCCGAGCTCCCCTACTTCAAGAGTAAGTTTAAGCAGTTTGTCGGCACCCTCAATTGCGGATGCTTCTACTACTGTTGCGACTCGAATATCGAGCTTTGCAAAGTCGTCATAGGTTATAGAAGTTTTGTCTGGCATTGGGTGCTTTCTTTATAGTTGCTGGGACTGACTAATAGTATATCCTATTAACAGCTTTACGATTCCTAGTTAAATTTCTCTTATAACCTGATTAAATGCTGTATTACTTAAGGCTGTACGATTTGGTTTTTTACCAAGTACTGCTACTTCAAATGATTCATCAGATGGGTTTTTTTCCTTAGAAGTTAAAAGCATAATTGCTGATACTGCTACACCTGCTGCACTCAAGACAGCAATGAATGTTCGCAACGGAGCAAACTCTGGAATAAATTTTTCAGTACCGGCGAATCGCATATTTCCTTTATCTCTCCTAAATACTTTCCCATCGCCAACCCAACAAAAAAACCGCTATACGGTCTTTAAAAGAAGGTTAACTGAAGGAACTAACTTGATTGTACTCCAATTTATGGAGTTGTACAGTAAATAGGTATACAAACCTTGGGTTTGATGTGAAGTTGCATGTAATTGGAGTTACTTTGTTGGCTATTCTCGAGTAAGCAGATATAAATTCAAAACACTTTCATCATGCGTACTGAATGCAAAATCTTTTTCTTGATTTGTATTACTACTGTAGTCATTGTGTTGCTTTATTAACCACAATGTAGCAGCTACAGCACCAATAGCTCCAGCAACGGCCAAAAATCTTTGTAACCAATCAACTCTGCTTCGCTCTTCCCCTTGAGTAGAAACTTCAGCAGTCACCATGATTAGCCTAACCCCATTGCCTCTCGTACTTGTTTCACAGTTTCACCAGCAATGGCACGTGCGCGAGCTGCCCCAGTTTCAATAACTGAGTCAACGTATGGTTTATTGTTCTCAAGTTCTCGGCGTTTTGCTTGAATTGGTTCTAGTTCTGTAAAGATTGCTTGCGCCAGTTCTTTTTTCAAATCCCCAAAACGAACTCCGCTGCCCTGATATAAATCGTCATAGTACGTTCGTTTCTCTGCACCTTCAAAAAGCTTGACAAAACTAAGCAGATTAGCAACACCTGGTGATTCTGCCCCCGATTGATCAAAGTAGCGAGGTTGGGCTTTAGCTACTGCGCCAGCAGCTGCATCCTCTGGAGCTTCAATTCGCCCCTTTCCAGAATCAGTTGGCGCACTTGAAAGACGTTTTTCCAGATCTGCCAAAGAATCAGTCAAGTTAATAAAACTACCCTCGACACTTTTACTCATCTTGCCTTCACCTTTTAAAGATGGAACGTACTCACCTTCTGTTGCAAAGCGCACTGGCTCAGGGAAGTCGGTTCCAAACTGCTCATTAAATTTGCGCGCCACTTCGCGAGCAACTTCCAGATGGGGCTCTTGATCGATGCCAACAGGTACCAATCCAGCTTTATAGATCAAAATATCCGCACTCATTAGAATTGGATAGTTTAAAAGCGCCATCGTGGCATGATCTGGATACTGCTTCACCTTATCTTTAAATGTCGGCAAGTGTTGCATGCGGGCAATATTCATGACTGACGAAAAATAAAAAGCCAACTCGGTGTGTTCAGGCACCATTGCTTGTTGAAAAATGATTGATTTCTCGGGATCTAGACCTGCAGAAAGATAGTCCAAAATTACCTCGCGGCGGTTAATGCGCAGTTCTTCAACTTTATATGGTGTCGTGAGCGTATGAATATCCGCCACCATGTACAAAGTTTCAATCTCTGGATCTGCTTGGAGGGCAAGCATGCCTTTGACAGCACCCAGATAGTTGCCAAGATGTAAGCGACCGGTCGCGCGAATTCCTGAGAGGACTCTTTTTTGTCCATTATTTGATTTTTCAGTTTGTGTTGTTGTTTGTGTAGTAGTCATAGTTCTTTCTTATTGTAGCAATAAATTATAAAAAAACCTCGTCGTCGCGAGGTGTATTCTGAACTGCAAAAATACTCTCGCCTTAATTTGAGAGTCGCCACCAAGAAAATTGTGAAAGGAACGTCTGTGACATTGCGCACTATTATACGCAAAAAGATGAAAGAACCAAGCAGGCGTTTAGAGTTTGTAGTATTTTTATAAAAATTTGTAAAAAACTTCAGTTTTTTCTAACCTAGAGTCTACAGCTCTTCAATTTGAATATTTGGCTGCATGTCTGGAGCCTCGATCAACTTGAGGTATTTTTCAGTTGTAGTAATGCGTTTGTGACCAACTAATTGAGAAATATAGACCAATGGAGTGCCAGCCTTGAGCTGCTCAACGATGAAGGTGTGACGAAGGTCGTTCACTTTTGCATCTTTAATGCCAGCCAGACGGAAGTAGCGATCAAGAGCAGTGCGAATGTTACGCACCAAAAATGGTCGGCACGTCTTGGTAAGGAACATAGTTTTCTCTCGAGCACGAGGGCGAACTGCCATGTAGTCCATCACCGATTGTTTGGCAGCGGCATTCAAAGGCACGCGGCGAGCGCCACGAGCTTCTTGAGGTTGCACCGTAATCACATTGCGATCTAAATCAACATCCTGGACTTGCAAAGCAGCCAGCTCACTAATGCGCATACCTGTTTGGAGCAACAGCTCAACAACAGCAGCCATCCGGGCATCACCTCGGCAAGCATCACGCAAAGCGCGGTACTCGGTTTTACTCAGGATGCGAGGTGGAGATTGATCGTATTTTGGGTGAGTGATGATGTCAGCTGGATTTTCTTCAATCGCACCTTGGTTTTGGAGGTAACGGAAAAATGCTTTGATTGAGTTGATTTTGCGAGAGATTGATTTACCTGTATAGCGTTGTTTTTTGAGAAGTTCTTTAAACTCTTCAATGTCTTCATCAGTGACTTCAACGGCATTTTTCTTGTTCTTTTCGCGTTCGACAAAATCTAAAAGTTGTTCAATATCTTTACTGTAGGCAATAACCGTAGCATGAGCTTTGGCAGCTTGCTTTAAAGAATCAACGAACTGTCCATGTGCGTCTCGCAGTGTTGTAGTCGAATCCATAACTTCTTTCTAATTACTCTAATTTACTTCTCTATGCAAACTAAACCAGCTTGAGTACAATCAAGTGTGTACAAAGCAGTAATAACCTAATTTGCAGGACTTATAATATCATAAGAGGGGATTTTTAGCAATGCAAAGACTGCTCTCTCATCCGCTCGTAATTGCGCTCTGCACAGCGGTTGCCATCATTTTTTTCGTTTCTCTAGATAGAAATGCGCAAACTGCTCATACTTCTGTTGGGACACTTCAGAGTTTAGCAGAACAAACGCAACAACTCGAGACAGAAGTTACTAGTTTACAACAACAATTGGGAGATGCTAGTACTGATCTTTCCAAGGAAAAAATCATCAGAAACGAGCTATTACTGCAAAAAACTGGAGAGTACGTGGTTCAGTTGCCCACATCTGAGTTGGAAGTTGAAATTACAACAGAAGCACCGACTACTGACACCCCGTGGGAGGCCTGGAAAAAAGTATTATTGTAAGTTTTTCTCAAAAGAAATTGGAGTTTTGTAGCTAACTGGCATCCAACTTTTACAGTAAAGGTTACTCTTCACCTCTTCTGGAGCATCAAAATTAATGAGTATCCCAAAGTATCGTCAAGAAAACTTGGGTTTTGCTTGCGAATTTGGTTTTTTGAAAGCGGAATCCCCACCCCAAACCAGCGACGTAAAAAGTTGGCTGGCAGTAAAAACTTGATCGAGCTATAGAACTCATCCCCAAAAAGTGCCAGAAACTTGCCATTAATTTGTTCTCCTATCTCGAGTAATTCGCTGCGCGTGTACGGATACTCTTCGCCAAACTTCCAAGTTCCCAACAGCTCTGAAAGAAACTTAAAAATCCGATAGGGCGGATTATAGGCATTCGGCACATCGATAATGGCGATACCATTTTTCTTCAAAACATCTACATGAACTTTATTAATTTGCAAGCGTTTTTTACCTGTAAAATGTTCATTCAATCCTATCGAAATTGAAATATCGAATTTTTTCTTGTGTAACTTGGGTGGTAAGTTGAGCGCATCACCTTGTACAGTGGTTACTTTCAACTGATTTGAGGCAAAAAATTCCTTGGCTCTAATCAATGCTTCTGGCGAATAATCAAGAAGTGTGGCTTTGGCGCCTTCCCTGGCTAGTAGCGCGGCATAGGTACCAATCCCCGAGCCAATTTCGAGAACCTCGAGGTTTTGTAAAGTTTTGAATTCCTGGAGCAAAACTTTCTTGATTTTCTGCCAACGCAACGTTGCTGCTTCGGCAGCCAAAATCAGCTCATCTTCCCGAGACAGACCAGGATCTTTCCAGACTTCATCCCAGACTTGTGCGGTGTTTTTTTGCAGAGACATGGTAGCTATAATAGCATTGAATATAGATGGAATTTTTATAGTGAAGTTAAAAGAGCCTGTTACAGCTCTTCTTTTCAATGTTGCGGGGCTGGGAGTCGAACCCAGCCTGTGAGATTATGAGCCTCACGTGCACCGTACACTACCCCGCGCGTGCGTTTATTTTAATCAAGAGTAAATCTTGAGAAGTTTCGATTATACCCCATACCTGGCGTGGGAGTCAAAAGAAACTTCATTTTCAGCCTGACCATCAAGTCAAAACCTGATATAATTTGCGCCGTTGTGCGGTACAATACAGGTACCATTCATGGCAGGGTAGCTCAGTTGGTTAGAGCATCGGATTCATAAACCGAAGGTCCTGGGTTCGAATCCCAGCTCTGCTACAGTATAATCTTCACTTGTACAAACCTGACTGCCCAATCATGATTACATTTACGTTTCCAGATCCAGCGATCGTTAGCGCCACCACCTACAAAACTGGCCAAGCTGCTGATCGCAATCGGCCACACACGCTGTTGCCACCACATCCAGAACTTCAAACAAAACCAATCATTTTTCTTGAGCAAACCCACGGCAGTAGCTGTCAAATCATTTCACAAGCCACAACAACGACTGTTCTGGATACCGATGCCGTCCTGACCGCGCTACCCAACCTTACTTTGGCCATAAAGACTGCTGACTGTCTGCCTATCGTCATCTGGCACCCAAGCGGTGTTATTGGCGCCCTCCACGCTGGCCGTCAGGGAACCCAACAACATATCTTGAAGAAAACTCTACGACTGCTAAAAACACAGTTTTCAATTGAAAAAGATGTCCATTTACTATTTGGGCCAGCGATTTGTGAAAGTTGTTATCAGATTAATGCCACAACCGACGAGCACTTTAGTTTACTCCAAGCCAATCACGCCCAAGCTCTCGAGGTTTTTCCTGAACAACGAATTATAATTAAATATGCCGACCGCTGCACGGCACATGAGAGTGAGTTTTTTCACTCATATCGCCGAACTGGCAAAGGCGTACCGATGAACTACACGGTGATTTGTCGGACTGAATAACGGGAATGAGGGCAGGGACGACTAACCTGGTGACAGTTAGTTTAGAAACTTACGCTGACTTTTTACCCCAACCAAATAATCGTTTAAAGAAACCTGGCTTCTGTTCCTGAGCTGCTTCCGCCTGAATACGATCTGATCCAGATTCAGCTGCTGCCTTTAGTTGCCGTTCTTGCAAACGATTTTTCAAGTGTTGCGTCACAATTTGGAGCTCAACAGTATTTAAGGTGATTTGTGGAAAGTCTAAATTACCAATTAAACCAGCTGCCGTAATATCATAGATTGATTTACTCAGAACGTCATCAAACGCATCACCTTGAGGGACATCTGTTGTTTCTGGCAGTTTGCCAGCCATCACTGTTGCAATTTCTAAGAGGAGGTTATGACGACTGAGGCGATTGTTAACTTCTTGACGGATGGTAGCTAACTCTTCTGCAGTGAATCTACGATTTTCAAGCGCGGCCGCTACGTTAAGCATTATTTGATCTGCACTTGTTAGAGTACCACCGGTCGATTCTACGGCACCGCTTTCAGAAACTCTCAAGTTACTCGTGAGTAGCGAAACTGGCTGTAGTGCGCTCTCGGGTGTTTGCATGCCTGCCTGCAAGACACGTTGTCCCACACTCTCAATGATTGAGGTAACCGGCGTCAGGTTAGCTTCAGGAGCTGCTGGAACTGATACTGTGTCGGGTTTTTCCACAGTTTCTGGCAGATCAACTGCTAGTTCAGGTTGGATTGCTACTGTAGCAAGTGACACTGGTGTCTGCTCCACTTCTGGCTCAGATTCTGCAACACTTTCCATAGGAGGTGCAACTGGAGCAACAGCGCTGGGCTCTGGAGCTTGAGCTGGAGTGACTGGCATGCTAGCTCGTCGGCGCTCTATACGAGTGGTGACTTCCCGGCGGATTTGTTGGAGTTCAGCTGGTGAAAACGTATATTCAGGTGAAAAAAAGTTCTGCGCTGCTTGCAGTTCGGTTTCAACTTGATTTTGGAAAGCA
>CAYUES010000007.1:30760-33304 GCA_964443885.1 uncultured Pseudomonadales bacterium | reverse complement strand
TTAATGCAATGGGTCGGCTAGCACATGGCATGGATGCTTTGCGACTGCTCTGCACCCGCAATCCTGAGCGAGCAGCAATTTTGGCTGGGACTTTAGGTGAAACCAATATTCAGCGCCAAGATATCACCGTCGATCAATTTAACGAAGCAGTGGCCCAAGTCTCGATTCAAGTTGAAGAATCGGTCATTATTGCACATAGCCCTAACTTTCATGAAGGGGTGATTGGCTTGATTGCGGGCAGGTTGGCCGAGCGATTTTCTAAACCCGCTCTGGTAATGAGTATCAGTGAAAAAGGGATTAAAGGTTCGGCTCGTTCAATCAAAGGCGTCAATGTCACCGAGTTGCTGCGCAGTGTTCGCGAAGAACTAACAGAAGTGGGGGGCCATCCGATGGCTGGTGGCTTTAGTTTAACTCACGAGAAACTGGAAGTTTTTAAATCAAAGTTGTTTGAGATGGCCAAGAAAACAATTACAAAAGAGTTATTAATTCCAACCTTGCTGCTGGAGTGTGAGCTGCCGCTCGAAATGGTCAACGAAGAAGTCTGTGCGGCACTCGACCAATTTGCACCATTTGGCAGTGAAAATCCCAAGCCATTTTTCTCATTTGGCAAAGTCAGAATTGTCAGTAAACAAGCGATGGGCAAAGATAGCAAACACCTCAAAATTTTATTTGAGCCTGAAGATTTTTCCTGTGATCCAATTGAGGGTTTGTGGTGGCGTAAGGGAGCGATGGAAGCGCAACTCCAGGTCGGCCAGATCGTGGAGTGTGCTGGCATGATGGAGTGCTCAAGTTGGAAGGGCAGAAAAAAAATGCAAGTGGTGGTGAAGGATCTGCAAATTTCCTAGATTGAGCGGCTGGCTAAAATTTCATTGAGCTTTTTCAACAAAATTGCATGTGCGCTGCAAATTGTTCCACTGATGATGATAGACTCGACTTCTGCGTATGCTTCAAGTAAAGCCTCAAGCACATAGTGAATAATCAATGCTGTCGCATCAGGATAAGAAGGATCTTCTAGGGATCTAATGCTAGCGATTTTAATTTCATCAGTTGTTTTCAAACCGGTTGCATACAAATAAATAACTTTAAATATAGATGGACCAAGCTCAGGTACTGACAGATGTCCAACTACGTCAAGTTCTCGTTGAGGTGCAAAAGTATGTGTTTCCATATTACCACTGTCCTCTGCGCAGTGATCGAGCTGCTACCTGAGAACGCCAATCTCCATAGAAATCGGTGTCATCTTCTAAAAACTCCCCCAACTTAGAAACTCTTTCCTTATGAGTCTGATGATCGGTTGTATCATCCACATTACTTTTTAGATGCGCTAACTCAGTATTTATCCCCCTTTCCAATTCCTTAATAGCTGCTTCAATTAAGCCATGTGGGCTTTCTAAAAATACTGGATTAGGGTCAAACATCCCATCTTCATTATATATTTCGTACATTTCATGTTCTGGATTTAGCATTTCTTGAATTGCAGTAAATAAAGCTGCATCTGCAGAAATCATCTTCTTATTAGAATACAGAGCTTCTAATTTTTCACTTTCACTAAATTCTTTCATAATTACTTTCTTTGTGATGCTTGTTTTGCTACGCGGTTTAGTACTTCTTCATGTGTTAGTCCTGCCTGTATGTAAAACGCATACAAACTTACATCTTGTGCTGATACTCTTTGTTCAACGGCAGGTCTAGTTTCATTTATAGAACTTCCAGAAGTCTCTTTTGAACCTCTTGGTGCTTCACTTCGATTCATAAATCTCCTTTTAATAATTACTACTATTTTTACTCACAAAAAAACCCTCCGG
This sequence comes from uncultured Pseudomonadales bacterium, assembly GCA_964443885.1. GTDB lineage: Bacteria > Patescibacteriota > Microgenomatia > UBA1400 > PJMF01 > OMIS01. Next base: position 31,499 of record CAYUES010000007.1, on the reverse strand, counting down.
TTTAGAGAGGGTTGTTGCTTTTTATATTTTAGTTATTCAACTATGCACCAACCCGCCCCCGACCTTGAAGGAGGACAATAACGACGTTAGTAATAATTGAATATTGGATCATACCGAGGGTTAATTATACTCAAGCACCCATATTTGTCAAACGTACTATTCCACTCACTTGTTAACTGATCTTTGGCGCGATATACTATCAATATTCCTTAGAGCCTTCTGACACAAGGCAATTCGCAAGAGCGACAGGAATCATGGGGTCGTAACCATGACGGGTAAGCCCGTAACAGCAGGAAATAAGTATACTGAGGTGGCACCGTTTTTTTCGCATTGTTCAAGTACAGTGCAAAAGAGAACCCTCGTTTGTCCAAAGATTTTTTGGGTGAGCGAGGGTTTTTTGTATTTAAAACTAAAGTTATAAAAAGTAGACAACAGGATATTAAGCGAACGTCATTGATACTGTAAATAATTTGTATCTATGAATAGTGAGCTTACTAAGCCGCTATTGGCGGCGACCTGTTGGATAGTTTTTAAGTTTAGTAAAAAAACGTACTAGCTAGCAATAAATAATAAAAGGAGGCTTCATGCCAGAACAAACACTTGAACGAACAATGATTGCTGAAACTCCCAACAAAGTTGGAGAGACAGTCAAGTTACAAGGTTGGGTCGATACCAAGCGCGACCACGGTAAACTTACCTTTATTTATCTGCGTGACAAATCTGGCAAAGTCCAGTGCGT
>CAYUES010000007.1:0-30750 GCA_964443885.1 uncultured Pseudomonadales bacterium | reverse complement strand
CAAAAAATGGGCGAGTTGACGACCGAGTCAGTCATCGAAATCACCGCACTCGTCAAAGCCCGACCAGAACGCATGGTCAACAAAGACATTCCAACAGGCAGTGTGGAAGTCGATGTGCAGGAGTACACAATTTTGAACAAAGCGAGTGAACTGCCAATTCCAGTCGATACCGACGGTCACGAAATTAACGAAGAAGTTCGCTTACGTTACCGTTACCTCGACCTTCGTCGTGAGCGGATGCAGAAAATCGTCAAACTTCGCTCAGACTACACTCGGGCAATTCGCGAAGCACTGTATAAGCGTAGCTTTACTGAAGTCGAAACACCAATGTTGACTAAATCAACTAAAGAAGGTTCACGCGACTTCGTGGTGCCATCTCGCCTCAACCCAGGTAAGTTCTATGCACTGCCACAAAGTCCACAACAGTATAAACAAATGTTGATGACCGCTGGTGTGGAGCGCTACTTCCAGTTAGCGCGCTGTATCCGTGACGAAGACTTGCGCGCTGACCGCGGTTTTGAGCACACTCAAGTCGACTTAGAGATGAGTTTTGTCGAGCAAAAAGACGTGATGAGTACAGTCGAAGCAGTCGTAACAGAAGCAGTCAAAGCTGTCGGCGGCAAACTCCAAAGTGAGCCGTTTCCAGTTTTCACGTATCAGGAAGCAATAGAAAAATTTGGCGCAGACAAGTTCGACATGCGCACCGAGCAAGAAAAGAAAGACAACGTCCTGGCTTTTGCGTGGGTGATTAAGTTTCCTTTCTTCAAAAAAGTTGATAAAACTGATGCTGCAGAAGTGGCAGATGGCAAGAGTGGTTGGACATTTACGCACAACCCATTCAGTATGCCATTGCCAGAGTATTTAGAAGATCACATGAACGGTAGCAACATCGAGCAGATCTTGACCAGTCAATATGACTTGGTCTGTAACGGCTTTGAAGCTGGTGGCGGCAGTGTTCGTGCCCACAAATCAGAAATTCTTAAAGCAACGTTCAAGATCATGGGCTACTCTGAGGCAGAAACAGAAGCGGGTGTTGGACACATGCTCGAAGCATTTAACGTTGGAACACCGCCACATGGTGGCATTGCCCTTGGACTAGATCGTCACGTAATGATCTTGGCGGGCGAAACTTCACTCAAAGAAGCAGTGGCATTCCCAATGTCTGGTACTGGTAAGACGGCTGTCATGGATGGACCAAACGAACTCTCTGACGAACAGCTTAAAGAGCTCCACTTGAAAGTATTGCCTTAAGCTAGCGAGTATCTATACAATGGTGGGATATGCGTTTAGGTAGTTATCAGTGGCTGAGTCTGATTTGTATTTGCTTGATCCTGTTGGTATATGGCAGTTTGAATCAAGAAGTTTTGCATGCCCAGTTGGCGCCGTTGCCGCAAAAAGTGGCGCAAGTCCCGATTGCGCCGATTCCCGTCTTGCGGACAGATAGTAATGAAAGGGGCGTAGACGGTTTGCAACCACAGGGTGCAGTGCCCGCTGTACTACAGCCTGAAGTTTCCGCGGTAGCTGCGATTGCGATTGATCAGCAGTCTGGCACCGTTCTCTTTGATAAAAATGGCTACCGAATTTATGCGCCAGCTTCCACAACCAAACTGATGACCGCATTAGTGGCGCGTGATGTTTTCAAGACAGGTTCTATCTTAACAGTGCCTGACTTGAGTAGTGTTGGTGGCACCAAAATTGGTCTGCGGGCAGGTGAGCAGCTGACGATAGAGAGTGTGTTGGAAGGAGCATTGATTGCTTCGGGTAATGATGCGGCGTACACGATTGCGGCCAACCATCCTGAGGGGGCAGCGCGCTTTATTGAGTTGATGAATAAAAAGGCCCAAGATCTGCATTTGGTGAGTACCTACTTTGAGAACGCGACAGGCTTTGACAGTGAAACCCATCGGACTAGTGCCTTTGACTTGGCGCTCTTGGCTCGTGAAGTAATGAAAGATTCTCTACTACGTTCAATCGTCCGAACCAAGCAAGCCACGGTCCTAGATTTGTCAGGCAAACTGCAGCACTCAGTCACCAATACCAATCAATTACTACTGCGAGATGAAACGGTTGTCGGCGTCAAAACTGGCACCACCGAAGAGGCCGGGCAAGTCTTGATTGCCCAGTTTGAAAAGAACGGCCAGCAAGTGGTAGTAGTTGTCTTGGGGAGCTTGGACAGGTATGCTGATACTAGCCTGATTCGTGACTGGATTTGGCAGGCCTACCTCTGGAAGACTCCTGAAGAACTCTCAGGAGAATCTGAGGCTGGCAGTTAGATCACAAGTGATATACTAAGTGGTACCATTGATCAAGAATCTCGAAAGGACTCATGAAAGTAGCTGTAATTGGGACGGGCTTTGTCGGTGTAGTAACGGCCGCAGTTTTTGCTTCGTTTGGTAACGAAGTGGTGGGTTTAGATATTGATGAAAAAAAGGTTGAGTCACTGCGCCAAAGTACGGTGCCTTTCTTTGAACCGGGTTTAACTGAACTCCTGCAAGCACAACAAAAGAGACAGAATCTCACCTTTACGACTGACTATGCTACTGCAATTCGCGGTGCTCAAGTGGTGATAATTGCCGTGGGCACTCCTTCACAAAAGAGTGGTGAAGTCGACTTGAGTTATGTGTACAGCGCCTGTGAGCAACTGGCTCCTCACTTAGAAAAAGACGCAGTAGTGGTTGTTAAATCGACGGTTCCGCCTGGCACACTGGGGAGTGTTACGGCACAAATCAAAAAATTCACCCAAACAAACTTTTACACAGCTTCGGTGCCAGAGTTCTTGAAAGAAGGAACTGCTGTTGATGACACGCTCCATCCAGATCGGGTGGTGATTGGGGTAACTGCAGATGCAGCTTTTGAAACCCTGCGTGCACTCCATGAACCGCTGAAAGCGCCGATGCTTCGCGTTACTCCTGAGTCAGCACAGATGGGTAAGTATGCGGCTAATTCGTACCTAGCGATGCGCATTGCATTCATCAACCAAGTCGCTGATTTATGTGAACACAATGGTGCTGATATCCAAGAAGTGATCACGGTGATGGGCCATGACAAACGGATTGGCACGCATTATTGGTATCCGGGTCTGGGCTACGGCGGGTCATGTTTCCCGAAAGATGTGAAAGAGCTGGCCTACTACTCAAAAGAGATTGGTGCAGACGATAATTTATTTATAAAGCTAAGTCAAGTTAACGAAGATCGTATTCCAATGTTGATGGAAAAGTTTGCGCAAAAAATTGGCGGTTGGTCTGGAAAAACCGTTGCTGTTTTAGGACTTTCCTTCAAGCCAAATACCGATGACATGCGTGAAGCACCAAGTACAAAAGTTATCCCGTGGTTGTTAGAACAAGGTGCACGAGTTCAGGCATATGATCCACAAGCAATGGTGGTGGCACAAAAGTTCTTTGGTGAAAAAGAAAATCTGGACTTCGCTTCAAGTATCACCGAGGTGGTAGAAAATGCTGATGTGATTTTGCTTTTAATTGAGTGGCAAGAAATTGTGCAGTTTGACTTTGGCTCAACAAAAGCTGATAAGAAGCAGTGGCTAATCGATACTCGCAACCAATTTTCTCAAACTAGTGTCACCGATTTGGGATATGAGTACTTGAGTATTGGGCGCGGCGGTGCAAGTGGTGAAAAACAAAACGCTGATATAGGCAAAGAGAACTTGGAAGGCAACCACCAATGAGTGAAGTAATTTTAATCACCGGTGGCACGGGCTTTGCGGGGTCACACTTGGCTGAACTACTAGTCGAAACTGGCGCAGGACAAGTTCACGTCACCCAGTTTAGTTCGCGCGGTGTTCCAAAGTTAGCAGCTTTTTCTCAAGTCACTGCTCACTCTGTTAACTTAACTGATCCAGCGGCAAGCAGTACGCTCATCCAAAAAATTAAACCGACACAGATCTACCACTTGGCTTCATTTGCGTACGTTGGAAAAAGTTTTGAAAAGGGTGGCGAGCTGCTGGCCAATAACACCCAGCTCCAACTGAACTTACTCGAAGCGATTAAGACCCACGCGCCGCAAGCACGAGTGTTGGTGATTGGCTCAGCAGAAGAGTATGGTATGAGTCTGGAAGATAGCGAGTTGCCAATTCGTGAAGATCATCCGTTTCGGCCTGTTAACCCGTATGCAGTTTCCAAGATTTCTCAGGATATGTTGGCGTATGCGTATTATCTTTCATATAAACTAAACATTATTCGTGTCCGACCCTTTAATCATATTGGTGAACGTCAGAGTGATGACTTTGCGGTGCCAGCGTTTGCAAAACAGATCGTGGCAATTGAGCGTGGCCAGCAGGAGAGTTTAAAAGTCGGCAACTTATCAGGCGTTCGTGACTTTACCGATGTCACCGACATGGCTAAAGCATATGCACTTTTGATGGAAAAAGGCCAGCCAGGCGAAGTCTACAACATTGGCTCAGGGCAAGGTGTGCCGATGCAAACAGTGGTTGACCTCCTCTGTTCATTTGCTGAGCGACCGATCCAGGTAGAAGTAGAGGAGTCTCGACTTCGTCCTCTTGATATTCCCATCATTGTTGCCAATAATGAGAAGATTAGAGCACTTGGCTGGCAGCCAGCTGTTACTTTAGAAGAGAGTTTGAAAAAGGTATTAGAATATTGGAGAACGTTATGAAGAAAGCATTTATTACAGGTATTACTGGCCAAGATGGTTCGTACCTGGCAGAGTTATTACTGGATAAAGGCTATGAAGTGTATGGTTTAACTCGTCGTACTAGTACCCAGAACTACGCTCGTATTGAACACCTCATGCATAATGACCGTTTGCACTTGGTGTCAGGTGACTTAATCGACCAGCACTCTCTAACGTATCCTTTGCAAGAAATTCAACCAGACGAAGTCTATAACTTGGCTGCGCAATCATTTGTGAAAACAAGTTGGGAACAGCCAGTCCTGACTGGTGAGTTCACCGCAATGGGTGTAACACGAATCTTGGAAGCAGTGCGGATGGCTTGTCCAAAAGCACGGTTCTATCAAGCAAGTTCAAGTGAGATGTTCGGCAAGGTCCAAGAAGTTCCTCAAAAAGAAAGTACGCCGTTTTATCCACGCTCTCCATATGGTGTCGCTAAAGTCTATGGCCACTGGATTACGGTCAACTACCGCGAATCTTTTGATATGTTTGCTGTTTCTGGAATTTTATTTAACCATGAGTCTCCGCGCCGTGGACTTGAGTTCGTAACCCGCAAGATAGCCAATGCTGTCGCTCGCGTCAAACTCGGTAAGCAAGAACATATTGAGCTGGGTAACCTAGACTCAAAACGTGACTGGGGCTATGCCAAAGACTACGTTGAAGCAATGTGGCTGATGTTACAACAAGAAACACCAGAAGACTATGTTATCTCGACTGGCGAAACACACTCGGTGCGCGAGTACTTAGAACTTGCTTGCCAAATTGCTGGTTTGCCAGATTGGGAAGCCGTCTATAAACACAACCCAAAGTACGATCGTCCTGCTGAAGTGGATCTCCTCATTGGTGATGCAAGTAAAGCTAAAGAGAAATTGGGCTGGGAACCAAAAACCAAGTTCGAAGAATTAGTGAGAATTATGGTTGAAGCAGAACTTCAAACAGAAAGTGAATCACGTTCATGAAACATGCTGTAGTTATTATTCCAACCTACAATGAACGCGGCAACATCGAGAAAACAATCGATGCGTTGTTAGCTGTTTTTAAAGAAATCAAAACTTGGAAGATGAGTATTTTGGTGGTGGATGATACGTCTCCAGACAAAACGTACGAACTGGTTGAGGAAATCAGTAAAAAGCACAAAGAAGTACACCTCTTTATCAATAAGAAAAAAGCGGGGCTCGGTGGTGCGTACCTCAAAGGTATGGATCAAGCATTTAATAAGCTCGATGCAGATGTGGTGTTTGAGTTCGATGCCGATCTTTCTCATGATCCGACGAAAATCCCACTCTTCTTGGCAAGTATTGAGCGTGGCAATGATATGGTACTCGGTTCACGCTATATCCCAGGCGGCAGTATCCCGGCCAATTGGGGAATTCATCGAAAGATCTTGAGTATGGCTGCAAACTTGATTATTATGTTTGTTTTCACTCACTTTAGCATTAAAGATTGGACATCTGGGTATCGTGCGATTACTCGTAAAGTCTACGATGCGGTTCACCCCCTCGTTGAGTCGGATCAATTTACGGGTTATGCCTTTCAAATCGGATTTTTGTATCACGCGGTACGTGGAGGTTTTAAGATTGATCCGAATATCGCCTATCACTTTATAGATCGAGAAATTGGTGAGTCTAAAGTTGGCCCAGAATACATCAAGAACACCTTAGTTTTCATCTTTAAGATGCGCATTAAAGAAATTATGAAGCACAAGATTTTCAAGTTTGCGGTGACCGGTGGCATTGGCGCGCTTATCCAGTTGGTTTCACTTCAGCTGTGGTGGATGATTGCCCCATATGAATTGGCCAATTTTTTGAGCATCGAAACTGCGATTCTTTCCAACTTTATTATTAATAATGCCTGGACATTTGCCGACTCAACAATTTCACTGGCCGATGCGCCCAAGAAGTTTTTGCAGTTCAATGCGGCTTCAGCGGGTTCGATTATTATTCAATTAATTATTGCTTCTCTGGGTAAAAATTTAATTGGTCTCTTCACACTTTTTACACTACCGATCATTGCCTATGCGGTTAATACAGGCACAATTTTTGCGGTAGTCGGAATTTTAGTTGGTATGGTTTGGAACTTTTTTGCCTATTCTCGTTTTATTTGGAAATCTAAATAAACTCTATGGTGCTGCTCAAAAAACTACTAGCGATGGTGCGCTCAACACCTACAGTGCATATTTTTATTATTCTTTTGGTACTGATCTCAGGTATTCTGAGGTTATGGAAACTTGACGGTTCTTCGCAGTTTTTGGGTGATCAAGGTCGCGATGCCCTGATTGTAGCCAATATTTTCCGCCATGGTGATATTGTGGCAATTGGACCGACCACCAGTGTCGGCAACATCTACTTAGGTCCGTTGTACTACTACTTCATGCTGCCATTTTTATTCCTCTCATACCCAAGTCCAATGGGCCCAATTTATGCGGTCGCGGTACTTGGAACGATTACAGTTTTCTTTTTGTACTATTGGGGAAGAAAAATAATTGGTGAAACTGGTGCGGTGTCGGCCGCGATTTTGTGTGCATTTTCGGTGGTAGCGATTAATTTCTCCCGCTTTAGTTGGAATCCTAACCCAATGCCGTTTGTGAGTTTAGCGCTGCTGCTGTTTACCTACCTGGCGGTTACCAAACATCCCAAGTTTTGGCTCGGCGTGGGGGTGACGTTTGCAGTTTTGTTACAACTTCATTATGTCACCTTGCTGGCGGGTGCGGCCGCGGGCGTTATCTGGATTTGGCAACTCATCCAGGTAGTGCGACAGAAAAAAACTTGGAAGCCGTTAGTAGGCTATGCGCTCGGTGCCGTGGCGGTGGTATTGCTCAGTTTGTTGCCACTTATTTTATTTGATTTAAAACATGGTGGCTTGAACATGCAAGCGCTGCAAAAAATGTTTACCAGCACCGAGAACTTCACGACAACTCCTGCAGAGAGTACTTCATCGATTGCGGTTCTAAGAGAAACACATGGCCGCAGCATGCATATTTTGTTCGAGTTTTTGATTGGTAAAAATCGGGTGCTTAACTCAATGTTAGTCTTACTGACGCTTGTTACGACAGCGCTCTACTTTCTCAAAAGAAAAAATTCGCCCTATCGGACTGGTATGGCAATTATCACAACTTTTTTAGTCATGGGAATACTCGGCTTTAGTTTTTATCAACACACTGTTTTTGATCACTACATTGCGTTTTTATTTCCCGTGACGTTTTTATTTTTAGGCTTTTATTTGGGCGAACTATGGAAGTGGAATATGGTTGGCAAGCTACTAGTGATAGCTAGTCTGGTATTTTTCTTGGGCTTTAATATTCCCCAGTATAGTTTTAAGCCCTCGAGCGCTACCTTTGAGTTACTGACTCAAGTCAGTAACACGATTCATCAACGAGTCAGCCCTGGTCAGCCCTATGGGGTAGTCTTGGTTTCGGCCACTAAAGATTATTTGGGGATGAATTATCGATATTTTCTGAGCACAAATCAAGAAAAAGAGCCGTTGCCATCTTCTGAACATGATAGTGCCGAGTTGTTATTTATTATTAACGAAGATAAAGCAACAAACACGCCTGAAGAGATCGATATTTTTGAAATTACAACTTTTAGTGATCCGTATGTGAGCGAGCGATACACCGTCCCCGGTGGTCCAGATATAACGGTTCTTCGGAAAGGTAGCGAGTCAGTTCAAAATTAACTGCTTCAATAGAAAGTGTCGAGTGGTATGATAAAAAGCATGCAACCATATTTATCAGTCGTTATTCCTTCATATAATGAAGTACAAAACATCGAAAGAGGTGTTTTAAATCAAGTAATAGAGTACTTAGAAAAGCAAGACTATACCTGGGAAGTGGTACTGAGTGACGACGGTTCCGCTGACGAGACGGTTGCAAAACTACATGAGTTTGCGACACGGAACAAGCACGTTCGGGTGGTAGAGAACATTCACGCAGGCAAAGCGCCAACAGTTAAGAGTGGCATGCTTGAAGCGACGGGTGAGTGGCGGCTCTTTACGGATTTTGATCAATCTTCGCCTCTACAGGAAGTCGAAAAACTGCTGCCGTGGACAAAAAAAGGGTATGACGTCGTGATTGGCTCCCGAGAAATCAAGGGCGCGATACGTGATAAAGAGCCTTTTCATCGCCATATGATGGGTAAAGTTTTTAACATGGTTGTTCAAATTTTGGCTGTGCCTGGTGTGCAAGATACTCAGTGTGGCTTTAAATTATTTTCAGCTGAGGCAACGCAAACATTATTTAAACAGTTAGTAGTTTACGGAGGACAAGAACAACGAAAAGACGCCTTTACCGGGGCTTTTGACGTTGAGTTACTGTACTTAGCTTTAAAAAATGGTTTTCAACTTAAGGAAATTCCAATTTCTTGGGCATACAACGAAACTGCTCGAGTAAACCCACTGAAAGACTCATTTAGAATGTTTAGAGATATCGTTCGGATTAGATTGGCAAGTTTGCAAGGTAAGTATGCTCGTATTCAGCAGCAGGCTTAGCTTTTGAAAGCAGAAAACTACAGATGCGTTCATTTTTACCAGCAAAGCCATTAGCTTTTTTTTCACCAGACAAACTCAAGTATTTGTTAGCAGCCTACGCAGTTGTCTTATCGATATACGCGGTTTTTTCGTATGGTCAAACTGATCCAAACTTGGTGCTTTTAAGTTGGCAGCCGTATTGGCAGTTTCAAGAGTGGATGTGGGAAGTATTTTTCAAAAACCCAGTTCTGACTTCCTGGGTGTATGGATCATTAATTACTGTGCTGTTTGTACTCTATGGAGTAATTGTGCAAGTTCTGCAACGATCAAGTTTGGAGTTTGAGCTGGGCTGGAAGAAGCACGCGCTAGTGTATGGCTTAGTGATTGCGCCGCTACTTTTTTCATATAATGCACTTTCACATGACGTCTTTAACTATATTTTTAATGCCAAGATGGTCGTGGAGTATGGAGCAAATCCGCATGTTCAAGTGGCTTTAGACTTTGCACAAGATCCTTGGACTCGGTTTATGCACAACACGCATACCCCTGCCCCGTATTGGTATGGTTGGACTGCTTTGTCAGTGATTCCGTATTTGGTGGGGTTTGGCAAGTTTATAGTAACCTGGCTGGCGTTTAGAGTCTGGAGTCTAGTCAGTATTGTTTTACTGTACGTTGGTTTGCAGTATGCCGCCAAGATTTTTACTGGACAAAAACTCCAAGCACATCAATTAGCAGTTGTTTTTTTTAACCCATTATTCGTGATCGAAGTGATTTCTAACATGCATAATGACTTGTGGATGCTGGTGCCAGCGGTGGTTTCGCTGGCTTTGGTCACCGCCCTTGACCCGAGCAAACTGCCACAGTCTAAAAAGCTGGCGCTTGCAGTTGGGTTGCTGGCTGTATCAATTAGTATTAAGCTCGCGACTGCTGTTTTGACTCCATTACTGCTGCTAATCATTCTTGAAAAAAACTACTTATTTAAGTTGGCAGATGTATTGGGAAGTAAGTTACCAGTTTTCAAAATGTTGCCAGCAAAGTTTTTACAATCTATCGAGTCATATATCTATCAATACATTCCCCTTGCAGCCTCTGTACTGCTATTTTTACCGCTTCTGACCGCGCGATCCCAACAGTTTCACCCTTGGTACCTGATTTGGGTGTTAGTGTGGCTGCCGTTTATCGAAAACAAGGTGTGGCGCAACTGTCTGTTGTTGTTGTCACTCAGTAGTATGTTGCGTTATCTGCCGTGGCTCTGGAGTGGTGGGTTTGATGGAGATGTGTTGTTGTATCAAAAAATTATCACTTGGCTGCCAATACTGATGTACTTGAGTTGGAAGTTGTTCCCGAGGGCGATTGTTGATAAATCGTCATTGCGAAAGATCTAAATCTTCTGTTAGATCACAGATCATTCTTCTAATCATAGCCTCGACTTCTTTTTTATGAACACCTTTCTGTGTTTTGCCTGCTAATTCCTCTGTAATAATATATAGAGATTCTCTTGATAGAGTAAAATCAATTTGATTTTGAATAAGAAAAACGTGAGTATATAAAATACCTAGTCTTTTATTTCCATTTACAAAAATATGGCCACAAGCTATTTTGGAATAGTAAGCTGTAGCAGCATCTAAAACTGTAGGAAACAGTTGTTGTCCAGCAAAACTTTGAGCAACACTTTCTAAAGCGCTTTCTAATTGGTTTGGATACTGCTCTTCAAAAGCAGGTAAAGGTTCTTCAAAATCAATGAGACTTTTGAATTCTGTATAAATAATTTTGCATTTTTTTACGTTCAGATAAAATTTGGGAGGATTTTGCAATCGCTGGGTCATATTTTTCCAACAACTTATACGTAACTTTATATTTATCAACAGAATAACGCACACTCATTTTTAAATTGAATGTATCTATAATTCTATTATCAGAAAAAAATGAATTAAGAATTTTGAATAAACGCATAGTATTAATATATAGATTAATCTAAGGTCCTGCAAGCAAGATCTTGTAAGAATTTCCTTAAGAAGTCGTATCATAGCATATTGATACAGTGATCCCCCGCTTGGATTCGAACCAAGAATAACAGAGTCAGAGTCTGTGGTGATGCCATTTCACTACAGGGGAGTTATTTGAGTTGCCGCAACGAACAGTAGTAACTCGATACAGTATTAATGTGCTTGGTGCTTATTCTACTCCAACTACAGCGCAAACCAAAACGATAGTATACCAAACGTACTTTAAGATTGATCGACTTGTTTTAGGGCTATCTCATCGTATCATTCAAGCCATGAAAAAGATCCTCATCCTCGAAGATGACCAACAGTTACAAAAACTTTTGCAAAATGCTTTCAAGTATCTCTACGACTGCACCTTGGCTGGAACACTCTCAGCAGCATATGCAGCATTGGACACAACCGCTTTTGATTTGGTTGTGATCGATCGGCGGCTGCCTGATGGTGACGGTCTTGAAGTAATTGAGTACCTCCACGACACTGCTTATCAAACCAAGATAGTTGCACTATCAAGTCGCGGTGAGCTGCAAGATCGACTTGCAGGTTTGGAGGGCGGAGCTGACGAGTACTTGGCAAAACCGTTTTCGCTAGCAGAACTAAAGATCAAGATTGAAAAATTACTAAAAGTGGATAAAAAGATCGAACAATCGATAATTAAATCAGGCAATATCACGTTCTGTTCAGAAACTGGAGTAGTGACGTTTGGAAATAAGGAAATTAACTTGCGCCGCCGTGAAGCAGAAATACTCCACTGCTTGCTACGGTACAAAAACCAAGTAGTGACACGTGAGATGATTATGGATGATGTCTGGGCGAGTGAGGATTCTTATCCTTCTGCCACTACGCTAGACGTCTATATACGCAGACTACGAGTTCTTTTAGAAGACTATAGTAAACTGATTACCACTATTCGTGGCTTTGGGTATAAATTTACCGACTCAGCGGTAGCACGCAGATAACTTCGGTTCGGATGCCCGGCAAAGAATTGATGAGTAATTTGCCATTACACATCTTTTCAATAACTATCCGCGCAAATGGTAGGCCGATGCCCGAGCCATTTCTTTTAAAACTCAAGTATGGGACTTCAGCGAGCACCTGTTTCCACCATGCTAAACCACAGCCGTAGTCTTGAATTGAAATATATAAATAGTGCTGTTTCTGCCAGATAGTGATTGAGACAATTTTTTCAGTTCTCGTTTGATAGGCTTCAAAAGCATTTTTGATCAAGCAGACGATTGCTTCTTCAAATAAAAAAGTACTCCCATGAATCTTGATCTTTGTAGTAGTACTTTTGCTAAGTACTTGTACAGAAAGTCGAGTCGCATCAGCACAAAAGTTTTTGCAAAGGTTTTTAATTACTTGTATGGGTAGACATTCTTGTACTGACTTAGTGTTAGTTTCATTAAAAAAACTATAAATATCTGTTATTCGTCTCAGTGAGAACTCCAGCGTTTGTATACTGTTGGAGTGATACTTGATCGAGTTGTTTTTGGTAGTAATGAGCTCTTGTGCGGCAATCTGTAATGTCGTCAGTGGTGTAGCGAGCATGTGTTTAAACAGCAGAAACTCAGCTGAAGAGTAGCGCGAAACTCGTCTCTGCGGAGACCAAAATAGTGGTAAAGACAAAAGGTGAGCCATTTGTGAATGTAGTCTGCAAAACTTTTTAAGAAATATAGCGTGAGCAAAAGATGCTGTAAATGAAGCAAAATTATGTAGTTACTCAGTTTTAGGAGCAGAAGAGAGATACTCAGTAATATCCCAGACTTGCAAGCAAGGAGCAGCAAACGGTCGGCAGTACTCAGCTTTTAGTTTATCTTGAGGTAACACGATCTGCATTCTATGAGAATTGACCACCAACCAGATTTCGTCATAGCCGGCAGCACGTTCTATAAAAAAATCGGGGATACTTTGTACTGGTTGGCCAATGCCTTCCACGATGATGTTTTCCACATCTCGGCGATGCAAGTACAGTAAGACTGCATCGGGAAGTGTGCCAAAGTATCCTTCAGTCGCAAGGGCAATTTTCTTGGTTTGAGAAGCATCTTCAAGTAATGCCACAGTTTCAATAATCCCATGTCCAGATGACCACTCAGTCAAGTATTGGACTCGATCAGAAGGCACAAATGGAGTCGTGTTTGGATTAACGAGACTTGCAACAAGATTGGGAATAATCGTAAGAACTATCAGAACTCCAGTTATAGCCAACAGTATTTGTGCTTGAATTTTTTTAACGCCTGTTTCTTTCAGCCATTCTAGTAAAGTATCGATAGTTAGTACTGCTGCAAGCGTGAAAAATGGTGCGGCTGGCAGTAAGTACCTGGCGTACACAACCTTACCAAGTAGAGCGATCGGAGCAACAAACAATAAGCCAGCCAGCGTCAGTACAACCACTTGGCGTTGCTTTGGATGCGGCAGGTAACAGCCAAACACGAGGAGAAACAGTACGCCAGCTGAGAGGTACGAGACAAAGTATGACAAGTAGGTAGGCAGTTGTGGAAGTGTCTTGCTCCAGCCACCCCCAAGTACCTCAGAGACAGGATAGAGGAAGTCACCACCCCGAGAAAATAATTGACCAAAAGCTGGATTCAGTTTGAGCAGGGCAAAGATACAGAGTCCCCCAAAAATGACTGCTCCAATTGGTAGTACTTTATAAAATAGAGCAACTAGTTGTTGCTGCAGATTTTTTGCTTGGGTAGCGGGACGGAGAAAAACAAATAGACATAAACTTGGAAAAGCCAAAACCGCAGGCAGTTTTGACCATAACGCCGCACCGACAGCGAGTGCTCCTACAACTATCCATAAAAGACTTGAACGTTTGAACAGATCTGCTAGTTTTGTAAACTTTTCCTCCTGGAGTACTATCGTTGCATATAAAGCGCCTGAGATACAGAGTGTCAGTAGTCCATCCATTAAAGCCATCCGGTGGTAAAAATACCAAAATGGCAGAAACAACACCAGTAGTTGGGAAAGTATCTGGGAAGTTCTCGAGCCACCAAGTTTTTTTACCAGTGCACCGATAAGAAGCATCTGCAGAAAACCAATGAGTACTGCCAAAAATCTACCAGCAAATAATTGATCAGAAAATATATATTGAAACGGAATCAATAACCAAATAAAAAGTGGTGTTTTACCATCATTGAGCGGAAAAAAAGCATAGCGGAGTGGCTCATCAATAATCAGTTGTGCCCAGCGAATATAAATTGCTTCATCGGCAAAAACAGGAAGACTTGTGAGGGAAATGAGGTGGGTTAAAAAATATAAAACGCTACTCAAAATAAGCCAGTTACGTTCTGTACCTGGCTGTAAAAAATACTTGATAAAAAATTGTTTAATTGCTTGCACACAAAGTATTTAGGTATATAAATTTGTTTGATACTCTTTCAACATCCGTTCCGCCGTAAATCGATACGACATCTCGATTGTTTTTTGCATCATTTCAAGCCATTTTTCCGGTAAACCTTCAGCATTTCTAGCAAAATATAGCGGAATAACTTCCTTTTCGAGTAAGTCATAGAGGTTCTCAGCAGTAAAATTTGGGGTGAGTGACCAACCAAGTCCTGTCCAGTCGGTCTCGGCTGCCCAACCGTCTGGGACGGTGCACTGTATGACTCCATTACTTGATGCTTTCATCCCTGAGGTGCCACAGGCTTCTTGGCCATGAACCGGCGTATTCAGCCACAAGTCACTGCCACGCACCAAGTTTTGAGCTACCGCAATGCTGTAGTTTGGCACAAACAGCGCATGTCCCGACAACTCTTTTTGCATAAACCCAATAATTTGCTTGAGCATTGCTTTACCATGAGTGTCACCTTGATGAGCTTTGCCAGCAAAGAGAATTTGCACGGGGCGGTCTACTCGTTTGACGAGTTCAGCCAAACGCACAATGTCAGTAAATAACATCTCCATTTGTTTATAGCCCGCCAAGCGTCGGGCCCAAGTAATTACAAACCGATTCGGGTCGTAGGTGTAGCCAGTTTGGGTTTGCACAAAGTTGGCTAAGTCCTGCTTTTCATTGAGGTGCGCCTGCCAAAGCTCACTCGGCGAGTTCTTGGTATTGGCAATGCGAGCGGACTGCCAGGTCGGGAAGTGGACACCATTGGTGATGTTCGTCCAGTCATACTCTGGCCAGTTTTCTTGAGAAAGTTTACTGTGGAGTTGGCTGACCCCAGATGCTTTGCGGGAAACATTGAGCGCAAGGCGAGTAACTGAAAATTGAGTGGGATCGGCATCAATGCCTTGTTTAAGCAACTCATCGACACCAATCTTCATTTTGTCGGCATAGTAGCGAGATAAAACACGTAGCAGATCCATCGAGTAAGATTGATTGCCCGCCGCGACCAGCGTGTGGTTGGTGTAGACGGTTTTATCTCGAGCTAGTTGGCGCGCGGACTCGTACTCAATTTTGTGCGTGTCCATAAGTTGACGAATCAACTGCCAGTGCAGAAAGGCTGGTCGGCCTTCCTGCAGGTGATAGAGTGCGGGTGTAATTCCCAAAGCAGTCAGCAGTTTGACGCCGCCAATACCAAGCAGGAGTTGTTGCTTGAGTTGGAGTTCTTTGGTGCCACAGTAGAGAACTTGGGTAAGACTTCGTTCTGGGAGCTGGTTTTGGTCGGTTTCGGAATCAAGTAAGTATAAAACGACGCCATTGGCAAAGGTTTTCTTCCAGCAGCGCAGCCAGACAGTGACTTCGGTCAGATGGACTTTGATAAAAAGTGGCATCTCATCAACATAGACATTTTCTAATCCCACAGAGCGCGGATCAAACAGCCAGTCTTGATCTACTTGGTCGCCTTCGGGTGTAATGTGCTGGCGCATGCCAAAACCACGACTTAGTAGTCCAACACCTACCAGTGGAAAGTTGCGATCAGCCGCTTCTTTTATTGTGTCACCAGCCAAGATACCGAGACCACCAGCATAGATCGGGACATTGGTATCAAAGCCAAACTCGGCACAAAAATAAGCAACTGGGTGCACGTTCGAAATTTCGGTTGGAAAGTGGACAGGAATCGACATACTACTCAAGTCAAAAAATAAGAACCTACAAATTTGTTCTCCATCATAGTACTATAGAAAAAGACAAAAGGAAACGCTATGCAGCATGACGAACTTATTTCTCTTTTAGGTGATCAAGCAGAGTACTTGCTGCAACATGTCTGTCGCAAAATTCCCGCTGCTACAATCACAGTTCCATCCAGCGATCATGTCGCCAAAGTATTTGGCCAGTCAGACCGCAGTGAAGCCGTTCAGAAAAACTTGCATCGTTTGTACTCACATGGCAGGCTTGCTGATACGGGGTATCTTTCCATTTTCCCCGTTGATCAAGGCATCGAACACACCGCCGCCTTTTCATTTTATGAAAATCCTGCCTTTTTTGATCCAGATACAATTGTGAAGATGGCAGTTGAAGGTGGTTGCAATGGTGTTGTTTCGACTCGTGGGGTACTCGGTTTAGTTTCCAAAAAGTACGCTGATCAAATCCCCTTTATTATGAAGGTCAATCATAATGAACTCCTGACTTATCCCAACAAACATGATCAAGTTGTTTTTGCTTCAGTCAAACAAGCCCAAGAACTGGGTGCCGCAGGTATTGGTGCCACGATTTACTTTGGTTCGCCTGAATCCAATCGCCAATTGGTAGAAATTGCCGCCATGTTTGAAGCTGCTCACCAACTTGGATTATTCACGATCCTCTGGTGCTATCCGCGCAATGAGCACTTTAGTATGTCTGATCAAGACTACAACTTAGCAATTGATGTAACGGCGCAAGCAAATCACTTGGGCGTGACGATTGGTGCGGACATCATTAAACAAAAACTCCCCAATGCGTTGCGCGCGTTCCATGATCTGCGATTTAGTATGCGTGATGACGAAATGTACGATGCGTTGTTGACAGATCACCCGGTTGATCTAGTGCGCTACCAAGTAGCTCACTGTTACATGGGAAAGATTGACTTGATCAATTCTGGTGGCGAGTCCAAGGGTGAGAGTGATTTGCAGGAAGCAGTGCGGACGGCTGTAATCAATAAGCGTGGTGGTGGCGCGGGTTTAATCATGGGCCGCAAGGTTTTCAAGCGACCATTTGATGAAGGCATCAAGATTTTGCACGCGGTGCAAGACGTCTATGCTGATCAGCAGATTACAGTGGCGTAAAGTTTACTATGGCTGTAGAACAAAACCAAAATCTGCCTGAATCTGTCCAAACCCAATCACTTTGGAAAAAAATTATTAACAAAACAAAAGAACTATTTTCTGGTAGAAAAAGTAATAATTTAGCATCTTCAGAAACACTTTATTCAGGTCCAAAATTTTCTAGAAGACTACTCTTAAAACTTACTGCTGCTCAGACGATTGCAGGGGGCCTTTCTGCTTTGGATGTAAAATTTGCTAAGGGTAATCGAGAAACACCACAACATGCAGAAGCTGTAGATAATACTTTTGAAATGCCTTTGGAGCAGCGATTCCCCTTTGAATTGCCTGCAGGGACTGAAAGTACTCAGTCATTAGATAACTTAACTCTGTTTTTAAATAAAGATAAAATTCCGGTTGGCTATGTTTTCTATAATTTAGATAACTCTAAAGAATATACTGTTACCGAATTAACACCTGAACAACAAGCTGAGTTCATTTTTGCCAAGTATGTTGCGCAGCAACCACAAGAGTCGGGCGTTTCTAATCCTCAAGTTTCTAATTTAGTCTTGAAAGATCCATATTTTAAAGAAAATTTATATGACAAAATTGATCTCTTTAGTCCCACCGAGCAACAACCATGGTTTTTAGAACCACCTGAAGATTTAGTTTCTACAGAGAAATTACAAGAGTTAGGTATTTTTATTCATCAACACACAAGTCCTGAGTGTTCAAAACTATTTTTAAGAGAGCATATTTATCAACCTGGAGGAATTCTTGAGGGATTAAGTTTACTAAATAAACAAATCCGCAGTGAGGGTTTAAAAGTTGTTCAAAAAAATGAGTTGCATGTTCTACTGCTTAATTCTCCCTATGTATGTAAAGAAGGTTGCACCGACGTACAAAAGTATGTGTTGGGAGAAAAAGGAGTGGATGTTTTAGCAACAGCTTATTCAGTAATTGCTGAGCAGCGTCAAAATAAGTATCAACGTATTCAAAATTACATCAGATTGGCAGAAGAACAATATTTAGCAAGTACAACCGAAGAAGAAAAAGAAGCTACAGAGAGTCTCATTTTAATGGAAAAGATGCGCCTACAACATTTAGTAGGACTCCAAGATTTTGAGTTCTTTCATTCAGGAACGTCTGGATTTACTGCTGGTATGTATATGAAACTTGAAGACAATAAAGATGTAATTTTAATGCCTGTAGGTTTGGGTGACACACATAACACAAGAAATAATTATATTGGATTTTTGCCTTCTGGAGATATTGTAATGAGCTCAAGAGATACTATCCAGATTTATGAAAACTTTAGCCAACCCACTATGTTGATGCCACGTATTGACCAAAGTTATCCAACCGCGAATTATGCTGAATTACCTGTAGATGAAAATGGGAATGAAAATAAATATTTATATGGAGCTCAGACTGATATAGGTAATAATTTTAGACATGAACTTATACATTTAGTGAGTGACAGCATCATACCAAAATTACAGGAGAGAGATTTGTTATC
The DNA here is from genome assembly GCA_964443885.1 of uncultured Pseudomonadales bacterium. Classification (GTDB taxonomy): domain Bacteria; phylum Patescibacteriota; class Microgenomatia; order UBA1400; family PJMF01; genus OMIS01. The sequence continues at coordinate 11,994 of CAYUES010000007.1, read as the reverse complement.
AAAGTTTACTTGGTATAAAAATCTAAAAGAATTTGTAGGAGATGAAAACTTTTCAATTACTGCGCCCGATGCGAGTGATCGTGAAGTAGATGCAGTAGCTGTCCTCACTATAAAACAGGCAAATGCCTTTTTGAGAAGCAATAAAGATGATAGTAAATATGATGTAGTATTTACCACGATTCCAAATGAAGATAATCCATCAGGTGGATATCTTATTACGGAAAAACAACCAGCTACTCCAGACGTGAATATCTAAAATTTTCTTAACATAACCAGTACAAATTTAAAAGCTTTGCTGAATTTAGTTTCCACCGCTAGTAAATAGTTAAACAGTAAACTCACCACCTGTGTAAATCACTCGATGTGTGCCATCTGTTAAGTAGGCTGTAACGGTGCGATCAGTTGTTGAAATAATATCGGTGTGCTCTGGCGAATCGTTGTACCCCATTGCTTCCCATTCTTCTGGTTTTACCTTGCCTGGATTGCCACGATAACAGTCTTTGTAGGCCATACCAATGGCAACGTGGGTATTACCGAATGGACCGCCGATATTCTCATCGTACAGCGTCTCAGCCATTGGGTGCGTAATTCGAGACAGCCGTCGATCAGTTAACGAGAACTCACCAAGTTTATTGGCATTGGGACTTTTGAGCATCTGCTCGAGAACTTTTTGGCCTTTGCCTGCAGAATACTTCGTGACAACTCCATTTTCAAAGTGTAGCTCAACTTTGTCGAGAATATTACCGTAGCGGTAGAGTGGCTGGTTGAACTTGATCCAACCATTTGTACCACGCCAATCTGGTGAAGTAAAAAGTTCAAAACTTGGAATGTTGCGATCAGCGCCACCTTTCCAGACACGTTCAGGACCAAGTTTAATTGTTAGATCGACATCTTCACCCTCCACAGTTAGATGATCTATCTCTAGTTTATTAATAGTATTTCTAATTTTTTGCTGCAACTTTTTAACTCGTTGCCACTCGGCAATCGGATCTTCAGCGTCAAGGAAACAAGCATGAATAATTTGATCCCAGTATTTTTCAATTGAAAGACCGACCAAATCTGCTTTAGCTTGTACTCCCCAAAGTGCAAGTGTCCAAGTAAACTTACCGTTATTTTCCTTCTTAATGAGCCAGTCGCGGTACTTTTTCTTAGCATCGCGTGAAAGCATAATTTTAGCTGGATCTACCTCACTAAGTTCAATTGGATTGTCATCTGCAATAATGCCAATTGAGTGATTAATAAGATCTGCTCGAGATTTTAAGTGCTTTGCCGGAAAAAAAGTTAACTGCTCAGCTGAAGCATAGGTGAAGAAATCCCTATCCATGCCAGTAGGAATGAGTCTGAGAAGCATGTGGCCACCAGCTTGCAAGATCTCTTTTTGCAAGGCTTTAGCGAGTGGCTTAGCAATGTCAGGCACTAAGCACTCGACGACATCGCCTTCTTTTATACCTTCTTTAGTACCTAACGCAAAATGAACTAAAACTTTTGCATAGTTTTCTAAGACTTTGGGGGATGGGGTATAGATAGTGTTAGCCATAGTTCTATACTGTACAGCGCTACGATTAATCCTGCAAGAGAAAATTCTTGACTTTTTCAAAAGCTATTTTACGATGAGAAAACTCATTTTTAGCTACTACGCCCAGTTCTGAAAAAGTTTGCGTATGCCCTTCTGGGATAAAGATATAGTCGTAGTCGAAACCTGTTGTGCCGCGTAACTCTGTTGCTAAAGTTCCTACAATTTTGCCTTCAAAGTACTCAGCCTCTTGGGTATCGGGATTAAAGATACAGGCAGTTGTCACGAAAGCTGCACTGCGATCATTGCCAGATACGTTTTGATCTACAAGAGCTAATTTATTTAAAATTCCCTGCGCACGTTCTTGGCCGGTACCTTTGAGCCAGCGACCACTGCGCACCCCAGGAAAATTATCTAAAGCAGAAACTAGTAAACCTGAATCATCGGCCACAGTTAAGAGATTGGATTTTTCAGCGAAGGCTTGCGCTTTTAATAAAGCATTTTCAGCAAACGTTTCACCTGTTTCATCTACCTCTAAATCACTAACAGCAGCACGGTCTTCAGGAAAAACTAATTCGTAAGGGCTGCCAGCGAGAATACTCACAATTTCTTGTTGTTTACCTGCATTGGTAGTTGCAATGAGGAGCTGGGGCATGAACAAGTTACTGTCCGCCGCCACCGAGCATGCCGCCTAAACCACCGGTCATTTGTTGCAGTTTTTGTGCTGCAAGTTCTTGAGATTTTTTGATCGCTTTGTTGAGTACATCAATCAATTCTTGACTGGTAATACCTTGAACGTAGATTTTCTTAACTTCTTGAGAACCAGTGATTTCAACTACGATGTCACCTTCTTCAATACGAATAATTTCACCTGCTAGTTCATCTTGCATTTTTTTAGCTTGCTGACGAAGTTTGTTTAAGTCGCCTAGTGCTTTGAATGGATTTGCCATATATACCTCCGGTTAGATTGTCTCTACAATTTTTCAATTGTACTACATCAATGAGGCTACCGCTAGCTCTGCCAGCTTTTCACCTTGTTTAGTTTCGGTCAGTTCCGCAGTGGTAGGCTGTTCGGCTAGAATGCAGTCGAGCTCAATGCGTCCGCCAGCAAAGTTAGCAAAAAGAATATCGAGTTGTTGTTTGAATTTAGGTTGCATTAACTGCTCTTTATGAAATTTATAGAAAACACTTACTGTGACTTTTCCAGCTTCACCAGAGAGAGGTTTTGCTGATTTTAAAAGTGTGCCTAATCCAAAGTTTTGTTTGGCAGCTACGGATAAAATCTCGGTCCAGTTAGAACAAATGCTTTGGCCATCACCAGGTGCGACCGCTAAAGTTGAGGTGGTACCGATAGGAGCAGCGGGTGTGGCACTCACTTCAGCTCTACGTATAGTACTTTCTGCTTCAGAACTACTTTCAGTGGTGCTCAGAACAGGATAGTCTGCTGAGTTGCTTGTGAGTTTTTCTGCTTGCTGCGCGGTAGCTGCTGTTTTTCTAGTGGTGTTTGAAGTTCCAGATTGTGCAGCGCTCTCATCTGGAATCACGGGCTTGCCACCTCGAGGGGGAGAGCCTTCACTAGGAGGAGCTGCTTTTCTTTGAGAACGCTCAATGATTTCTAAAAACTTCAACTCAATAGGAAGCAGCGGAATCGGTGTAGTTGTGTTCATAAATGGATCAGCAAATTCTTTGAGTAAAAACAGTGTAGTTTTGGCTGGCCATCGTGCTATTCCAGTTAGAACACTGTGCGACCTGAGTAAATCAGTGTGCAAATGCTTTAAAAGTTGGGTATGAAGCTGTTTTTGATCGATGTTACGATTTCGTAGCTCCATGAAAATGTGAATAACTTTTCCGGCGTCTTTTTCTAGCAGAGCCTCAAGCAACTGCAGCAAGTGATCTTGAAATGAAAGCGAGAGGACAGCATCTGCTGCTTCCAAAGTAACTGCGCCAACTTGGGCAACCATTTCAAGTAGTTTAACGGCATCGCGAAAACTGCCATCTGCTCGCTCAGCAATAGCTTCCAAGACTGCTTCTTCATACGCTAGTTTCTCAGTAGTCAGGATGTTAGTGAGTGCGTCAATGAGTTCACTAGTTGAGGCTTTGGTAAAGGCAATTACTTGAGAACGAGAGGCAATAGTAGCGGGAATTTTATCAAGTTCTGTAGTAGCCAAGATGAATACTACGTGCGGTGGCGGTTCTTCGAGGATTTTCAGTAAAGCATTAAAAGCCTCAGTGGTCAGCATGTGTACTTCATCGAGAATGTAGACAGAAATTAAGCCATCTTGAGGTGGGAGGGAAATTCGCTCTTTGAGTGCTCGCACGTCATCAATGCCACGATTACTTGCTGCATCAAGCTCTTGAACCATGAAAGAACTACCAGAAAAAATACGTTGAACAATTTCTGCATCAGCTTGTGGTTCTTTGAGCGTAACGGCTTTGGCTGTTTTCTCAAAAAAAATACTGGTAACAGCAGATGCATTTATCGGGTCATTTAAGAGAGCCGCGATGATACGAGCAGTCGAGGTTTTGCCTGTTCCTTTAGGTCCAGCAAACAAAAAAACTTGCGAAAACTTGCCCGCTGCTAATAGCGACAAAAAATACTCTCGCACTTTTTTGAGGTGTAGATCTTTAATTTGACGTGGACGGTACTGTCGGTTCCAACTCATAGTTTATTCGTGATGATACCCTAGTAAGTGCATCATGCCATGTTCAATGTAAAAACAAAGCTGATCATCGACGCGTTTGCCAAACTTTTTGGCTGTTTTTATTGCCTCAGGAAAACTTACGACGATGTCTCCAAGATGCGGTGGAATTCCTTCTGGCAGTGGAAAATCTTCGAGTTGTTTTTTCTCGTGCTGTGGAAAAGAAAGAACGTCGGTTTTTCCTTCATGCTTGAGTTGTGATTCATTAAGCTCTTTAATTTTACGCGATCCAACAATTGAAATATCAATTTGAGCATGATCGATTCGGTGTTCACTCAACACCTGGTTAACACACTCACGAATTTTTTTTCGGTTAACTGGAAAGCGGGACCCTACAAAGAGGTTAATCATGATCATAAGCTAGGATATAGATAAAAATAATCGTTCTACTGTTTCTTTGATACTGAGTTTAACTTCGCTTGGTTGATTGGTCAGCCACTGCTGTTGAGTGTTCTGATCAGCCTGACTAATCAACTGTGCAATTGCGGCGTGCTTGGTGGATTCGAAAAACGGCAAAATTGCTGTTAAAACCGCATATCCAACGCACTGCGCTAGTAAAACTTGAGCACGCTCATACTCGGTTGGATCAACACTGTTAAGATACCGCATAATTAGTTTTTCTTCAACGAGCGTTAGTAGGAGGGTTTTATGCATTGGTTCCTTGTCGCAAAGAAACTGGACCTAAAGGAATTTGATTTTCATCATCAAGAACAAAAAAAATGAGAACTTTACCGAGCGTAGCAGGGGACCAGCATTTACCTTCTAGGATTACTTCAGGCGAAGCCCCAAATTGATACTTGGTATAGCCGCTATCAAATGAGTCACCAACTACACAGACAACTGCTTGTTGTTCAAAAGGATTGATCAACACCATTTTTCGAAAACTGTACCATTTTTTGACAGCAGCTGAAACACTATCCCAATTAGGTAATAAGAAAAATGGAATTGCTAGATAGTACTTTTCAAGTAACTCAAGTTCAGTGTCTTCTGCTAGCTGTGATGGCAACCAGCCAAAATAACCACGTTTGTTCAGAAATGGCGCCCGGCTGTAGTCATGTTGTGAGCGCTCATCGGTAGGTGATCGTTTCAGGTGTGGCAGGGCACGAACAATCCCAAAACTGTGTGGAACCTCATTATCTTGCAGCTTGGTAGCCACCTGAAAGCCAAGCAACTCACCAAGTTGTTGTTCTAAATACAACGCAGTTTCGGTATCAATCTTACCCGGTGGTAGTTGTGTAAGCGCTTGGGCTTTAGTCATCACCGCCTCAAACTCTTCTTGGTCTAGTTCTGAAGCTAAGTTTTGTTCCAACCTAGTATTTTTGGATTCAGCAGTAAATGAGGCTGTAGTACCTGACTGAGCTACAGCATGTTGTTGTGTTTGTAGTTGGGAATAGATCTCGGGGTACGATTTTTCAAACAGGCTCCGATAGTGATCGGTTTTAGTTAGTAATTTATCTAATCTAGCTGGTGAGGTGCGCGATTGATGCGGTGCAGGCATACGTAAATTTAGTATACCTGATAGGCCAACCACTGTAACTGGTTAGATGGTTTTGTGTGCTGCCTGAAGTCGTTCTAGTACTGTTTCTTTGCCGAGGGCGATCATGGTCTCAAAGAGTGGTGGAGTTGCAGTTCGGCCAGTGACCGCAATACGAAGCATCATAAAGTACTGGCTTTTCTTCCACTCAGTAGTTTCTTGCAATGAGCGAATTACTGTTTCAAGTGCAGGCAAGCTCCAGTCGGTTATGTCAGAAATTTTCACACTCGTCTGGGTAAGTTGGTCTTTGACGAGTTCTGCGTCAGCTTTTTTAAGCAAGAGTGCTGCATCATGGCTAATTGGACGATAGAAAAACTCTGTTAGCTCTTCAATGTCTTTGAGCGTAACCAAACGCTCGCTGACGAGTGGCAAAATCTCAGAGAGTTTGTCGGTTGGAAAGTCAGCTGGTAAAAATGGCTGGATACGTTTGGTCAATTCTTCCAGGGACAACTGACGAATGTACATACCATTAATCCAAGCCAGTTTTTGTAGGTCAAATACAACAGACTTGGCACTAATTTGGGAAGGGTCGAATTCTTTGATGTACTCATCGAGAGTTATGATCTCGCGCTGCTCACCAGGTGCCCAGCCTAAGATCATAAAGAAGTTGAGCATCGCTTCTGGTAGGTAGCCATTGTCTAAGAATGACTGGGCAGCGACGGTACCTTTACGTTTACTCATCTTGCCTTGACCATCTGGATTCAAGAAGACAGGAATATGTGCATAGACAGGTGGTTGCCAGCCAAAAGCTCGATACAGCAAAATATGCTTGGGTGTTGAGCTAATCCACTCTTCACCGCGCATCACATGAGTGATCTGCATTAAGTAGTCATCGACCACTACGGCTAAGTGATAGGTTGGGAAGCCGTCAGACTTTAGTAACACTTGATCGTCAATATTACTTGACTCAATTTCAATTTTGCCACGAATTAAATCGGTGAACTCGATAGTTTCGTTATCAGGAACGAGTAGCCGTACCACATGGGGTTTGTTTTGAGCAAGGTTATCTTGAATTTCTTTTTCAGAGAGAGTGCGACAGTGTTTATCGTACTTTGGCAGCTGCTTAGTCGCAATTTGATTTTCACGCATTTGCTCAAGGCGTTCTTTAGTACAAAAACAAAAGTAGGCTTTACCAGTAGCTACTAATGTATCAACGTACTCTTTATAGATAGATAGACGCTCAGACTGAACGTATGGAGCATACGGGCCGCCTTTATCAGGACCTTCATCCCAATCGAGGCCGTAGGCGCGAATTACCTTCATGATTTTTTCAACGGCGCCTTCAACCTTACGCTCTTGATCAGTATCTTCGATACGCAAGACAAACTGACCACCTTTTTGCTTGGCAAAGGCATAGTTCTTTAGAAGAGTAGAGATATGACCGACATGATACTCACCAGTTGGACTAGGAGCCATACGGGTTCGAACAGTTTGTTGCATATTATTGTGGACCAGTAGTTTGACTCTGTAGTATATACCGGGGGTCAATAGCACTTACATAGCCAATAAACCCACCATCACCCTTAAAAACATAGATTGGCTGATAGTATGGCTGGTAGTCAGTACTTTCAAAGTACCCAAGCTCCACTTGTCGAATCACTGCAGGTTCAGTAGTTCCTTTATTGGCAATATACCCTTCGCCAGACTGGAGTGTATTCCAAGCACTCTGGGAACTGCGAATATAGTAGGTATGAACCATCGAGTAATCAATCGGGTAAATCTGACGAATTAACTTGAGAATATTGTTGCCACCTCGACCACTGACTAGTACCGCATGAATCGCCCCCGTCACACCATCTGGAGTATACGGATTGTAAATGCCATCGATTGGTCCGCGATTTAAATCAACTTGTACGAAGTCAGCTTCGGAAATAGCTACAGCAGGTTTCAAAAGTCCACCTACCGCTCTCAAATAAGTAATTTCACCTGAAGTGGTTGCTACATCTGGAGGCAGCAATTGAGCGGTACTCAAAAATGACTTAACTTGCTGGTCAGCATCGAAATTGGTTGGTAAATCCGCTTCGAGAATTAATTCTGGTCGACTTAAAAAGTCAGTTTCATACGTAAAATTATGATCGATGATATCGAAGTCAAAAGTGGTAGTGAGTGGCTGGATTTTCGTCCAGCGATGTGTTCGTGAGTTTAAAATTTCTGGCTTCTCAGTAAAACCATATGCTGAGGCTGTCTTCTGAGCGTTTTCTGTATCCAATAAGTTGGCAGAGTTCTTGGTCATTAGAAAGACTTTGGCACGATCACCAAAGTTGGGTAAAGTACCAGAAGCAGTTTCGAGTCGATAACTAACCGGTTTATCTTCATCAGTTTGGAGGGGAAACTGAATAGAGGGAAGAGCACCGAATCCGGCAGTCGGCTCGGGAGGTGGTGGCGGATTCATAGCCTTCCAGAATGCAATAAATGCAGACATGGCTACTCGGCCAACCATAAGAATCACTAGGGTGGTAATACCATACTTAACGACGTTGCGTCCCATGCGAGTAATTTTGGTGAGGGTAGCACCCTCAGGTTCTTTGCGTGTCATAGTTGTGTAGTACTCATATTGTAGCAAGATTTTGAATGGTAGAATACAGTGGCTATGCATTTGACAATTTTTACGATCTTTCCAGACTTTTTCACGACACCGTTGCAGTCTTCGATTCTGAAGCGTGCCCAAGCAGCTGGTGCTGTTGAGTACGATGTAGTCAATATTCGCGACTTTGCGACCGATAAACACAAAATGACCGACGATCGTCCGTATGGCGGTGGACCTGGTATGGTGATGCTCGTTGAGCCAATTGATGCCGCCCTGCAAGTCTGGCGAAAAAAGTTTCCTGCTGATACGTTTAAGACAAAAGTGGTGTTAACGTCGGCCAAGGGTCGGTCTTTTACGCAAGAAGTGGCGAAAGAGTATGCCGCGATCGATGCTCTGGCAATTATCTGTGGCCACTATGAAGGTGTGGATGAGCGTGTGGCTGAACATTTGATAGATGAAGAAGTCCGAATTGGTGACTATGTTTTGACTGGTGGTGAGCCAGCGGCGCTGGTGATGGCTGACGCGGTGACGCGATTGCTGCCAGGAGCTTTGGGCAATACCGAAAGTAATCAAGATGAATCACATAGTAAGCCTGGTCAGTTGGGTTTTCCGCAGTATACGCGGCCGGCGGACTACCAAGGCTGGCAAGTGCCTGAAGTACTGCTGGGTGGACATCATGCTGAGATCGAAAAATGGCGTGATGAACAGCGTAAAAGTGAGTAGCCTATGCATCTGGATCAAGCAGTATCCGCCCATCGACACTCTGCATAAAGGTAATCACTGATTTATCAACGATAATATCGCGGCGAGTAATTTCTTTTTTGAGGTACAGAGTTTCGAGCGTGGTGCAGCGACTCAGGGCCACGTAGGTTTGGCCATGTGCAAACGCACCATTGCCCATATCGATAATCACACTGCTGTAGGTCTGACCTTGGGATTTGTGAATGGTAATCGCCCACGCTAAGCGAATCGGAAACTGAGTAAACGAACTGATCACTTCTTCTTCGACACTTTGCTTTTCTTGATTGAAGGTATAGCGGATCTTGCTCCAAGTTTCTGGTTCGACCGTATGGACAACTCCATCAAGCAAAACTTTGACTTCCTTGGCGCTTACAGACTCAATGGTGCCGAGTGTGCCGTTTACCCAACGTTTGTCTTTGTCGTTTTTGAGCATCATGATTTGCGCACCTTTTTTGAGGCTGAGAACTTCTTCGGTGGGGTAGGCGGAGGCTTCTAAAGCACCGGTAATTGATGCCTTGTACTGATACGAAGTATTGATGAGTTCAGCGAGTTTGCGCTGGTTGATCTCGTTGGCAGACTTATTGGTGGTGGCGAGGGTAATCGAGCCAGTGGTAGGGATTTGTACTTGCGCGCGTTCGTTGAGTTTGACTAAAACTGTCGGATCAGGGCTACCACTACGAATCGTATTGAGAATATCTTTGAAGTGACCATCTTTTTGACGGAAGATGTGTGAAAGTTCGACGATGTTGAGTTTGGTGCTTTTCCAGACATCGGCATTAAAGAAGTAAAAGCCGCCGTAGGTTTCGATAAAGTATTGGTGCAGCTCGCGATCTTCCATGATTGGTGGTAGTTGAAATAGATCGCCAAACATAATAATCTGGACGCCGCCAAAAGCCTCATTAGATTTTTTGGCTTTGCGCAAGAGTGAGTCAATCGCATCCATCATGTCTGCTCGCACCATCGAGATCTCGTCGATAACAACGGTTTCTAAGTTTTCTAGGAGTGTCGCGACTTTGGCATCAAGGCGAATTGAGTTTTTGCGAATAAAACCTGGAGCAATTCTAAAAAGTGAATGAATAGTCTGACCACCGACATTAATGGCGGCAACACCAGTTGGAGCGACGACGACGAGTTTTTTCTTGGTGAAGTGCTTGAGGTACTGGAGGAGGAGCGACTTACCGGTGCCGGCCTTGCCGGTGACGAAGTAGTGATCAATGGAGTTCTCCAGGGTATCAAAGAGTTCTTGTTGTTCGGGACTGAGTTTGGTGTTTTCGAGTTCGACACGTTTTTCATTGATTAGTTTTTGAGAAGGTTTAAAGGGCGGAACTTTTGTTGCAACCTTGGAGTTGTGACGCACGTACGACTTGGTTGGTGGGGTGGTAAAGTGAGGCGATTTTTTTGTGAGCACGTAGATTCCAATGATAATAGAAAAGAAGATAATCACTTCCATGTATTTAGGTAGTATAACAGGCGTAGAGCCTAGATTTCGCGAGTTGAATTATTGCATAATTCATCAACAATATTGGTGAACGGAGGTCTTATGAGCAAAGAGAGTCTGAAGTATAAATTAATCGCGTTTGATGTGGATGGTACACTTGTGCCAGAACACACTCATGATTTGTCACCAGGAGTAATTGCAGCTATTAAAGCAGCCAAAGAAGTAGTTACTGTCGCGATTGTTAGTGCCCGAGCGCGTGCTGATCAGCAAGTTATCATTGATGCCTTGGAGTTACATAACTTATATCACGTGACCGAAAATGGCACACGGGTTATTAAACCAGATGGGGATCTTGAGTATACGTTGTACTTGCCATCGGCTGCTGTAAGGCAAATGCGTGATGCTGTTGAGTCTTTGTGTGAATCAATTGGATACTGCATCGATGGAAAATGGTTGCAAGTTCACCCTGAGAGCACTGATGACATCGTGACGACACTTTCCTTTATCTCACCAAAAAACAACGGTGCTAAGATTTTTGAGTTACTGAAGGCATTACCTGATCAGTATGCGATTACTTTAGCTAGTCACTGGAGTGATCCCAACTTGTCGCTTGTTTTACTCAGTCATAAAGATGCGGCCAAAGGCGGTGGACTACGCTACTTACAAAAAGTACTAGGTATTACGCCAGAAGAAACAATTGCGGTGGGTGATGGAGCTAGTGACGTCTCGATGATGGAGTATGCAGCTGTCAAGGTAGCGATGGGCAATGCTGAAGAAGTTTTAAAGAATGTCGCTACCCATGTCGTAGCTTCAGTGCAGGATGATGGTGTGGTTGAAGTTATTAATCGGTTTGTGCTCAATACAGAAAGTTAGAAATGACTGAGTCAAAAGTTATAACTAGTGGAAGTTGGGGCGAGATTCCTTGGGAGTTTCATGTTCAAGTTGAGATGCCTCAGTCAGAACTGTGCACCGCAGCTTTTTGTATTGTGACTTTTGACTCAAAACTAGTTCTGGTAGAACACGAAGAACGAGGTTTGGAGTTTGCAGGAGGACACATTGATCATCCAGAGACTGCGGCTGAGACAGTCAAGAGAGAGGTACTAGAACAAAGTGGTGCTGTCATAAAAAATCCAGTTTTTTTTGGTTACAAAAAAATATCCCCAGCGAAGCCTATTTTATACCGAGATGATCCTAAGAAATCTTATCCCTTTCCGCATTCATACGTGCCATATTTTTATGCAGAAGCTAGTGAAGTTCTAGATGTGCAGTTAACACCTGACGTAAAGAGAGTTGCCCTTGTTAGTTTTGATGACGCAGTAAAATTGCTCGCGCCAACCCATAACCACAACAAAGTTCTGGAATTCTTAATTGAAGAGAAGCTGATAAGATCATTATCTTAAAGAATCTAGTAATTTTTCAGCCTCAGCTCGCACTTGATCTATGTGAATATTTATTCTGCAATTGTTAAAGCAGTAATGTTCAAGATAACTTTATCTTCACGCACAAGGAATTCAGGTATATTTTGGTCTTTCAAAATGGTAG